>NZ_JBJDXL010000163.1:0-5510 GCF_051866655.1 Intestinibacter sp. | reverse complement strand
CAAGTCATTTATAGTCTTCACTTGCTTTTGATGTAGATTGCATTTTGTTACTAAAGCATTTAAGAAGTATTTTTCATCCTTGACTGAGTTTATACTTTCTCTAGATATATATCTAAATGGTTTGTTGATAATTCTTATCCAATACTCATTTGAATCAGGATCAATCACCAATTTCAAATAAGATAATATATCCTTAGCTGCCCAATGGTCGTATATCGTCACAACTGAATCTCTAATCACAAACGGAATTCTCATATCCATAAATACATCTACTAATGCTCTAGATTGCAAGTTTGTTCTGTATATTACTGCAAAATCGTCGTATTCTACGTAATCCTCTTTTACTTTTTCTAGTATGTCTTTTGCAATCTGTATAGCTTCATCTTCTGAATCCTTTGGAGTTAAATATTCTACAGTCCCCTTTTCCTTCTGATTACATTTGATTACTTTATTGTATCTATTTTCATTTTTATCTATTAATCTGTTTGCAGTTCCTATTATCTCTGATTTTGATCTATAATTTATATCTAATCTAACTTCCTTTGAGTCCTTGAAATAGTCCTTAAACTGTAGTAAAAAATCAGGTCTAGCCCCTCTAAATCCATATATACTTTGATCCTCATCTCCAACTACAAATATATTGTTTTCTGGCTCCGCAATTAGCTTGATAACCTCAAACTGAACTCTGTTGAATAGCGATAGGTAAGAGTTTGAAATTATCTCCGTCTTTTCCCCCGCTCTACACCGTACGTGAGACTTTCACCTCATACGGCGTGCCATCGTTTATGTTTTTGTTTATTATATAGTAAAATTTCCTGCTAACGTACGCAGTTTGTTAACTTTTAATAGTTGTTTTTCAGTAAGTTGGTATTCATTGATTGTATTTTTGATTTTCTCTATATCCGTGTAATGTATCAATTTATGTATATCTTTTATTAGATAAATTAAATTTGAATATGCATCCGAACCACCTTTTGATTTAAGTTGCTTATGATGCACTTCCATATCTCCAATTTGAAGATATTCACCAGTAACCCCACATTTTCCATTTTGTCCAACATAAAGCGAAATTCTATTATCATTGAATTCTGCTGTTTGGTTAGGATTAGGATTTTCTAATAAGTATCTCATTATATATGGGCTTACTTCAAATTTACATAAATTGTTGTGAATTACTTTTCTTCCTTCAGCTGTATAATTACAAACTTGTTGTGAAAAGTTTATTGGGGCAATTGTTCTAACGTACGAAAGTGGAAACAATATATTCTTATGAATAAACTGCTTTTTACCTTCATAATTGCCATAAATATTTATATAGAGGTCAGTTATTACACCCTTATAGCTACCACTTTTTTCAACTATATGTTTTCGGAATCGAGAGACTTGATAATCAATTTCTTTAAAATCTCGACTTACCATTGATACAACTTTGTAATATTGATGTCTGCCTAATACCGCAGAATTATATTTACATACATTTTTCAATGTCGGTCTATGTTTGATTTCCTTTAGCAATCTCTTGAATTGCTTAATTATTCTCTCTTTTGCTTTATCGCATACATTTGATTTTATTACCATTTTGTTTTTCTTAGGAACTACTTTAATTTTGATTCCAAGAAAGTTTGTGTAATTCTTTCTTAGGTTTGTAACTTTTGACTTTTCTTTACTTATATCTAATTTAAGTCTTTCTTTTAGCCATTCAGTTACAGCTTTATAGATAATTTGTGCCGTTTTATAGTCCCTACAAAATATTTTAAAATCATCCGCATATCTAACAATGAACATTTCTTTTAGGTTAGTTCTTTTTAGAGCATTATATTTGCTCGTATTATCTTGAACTTTGATACCCTTTTCATTATATTTTCCAGATGAATATTGCTTCTTTGTAATCATATATTCCCATTGTGATGCAATCCACCAATCCAATTCATTTAGTGTAATGTTTGATAGTAATGGACTTAATATTCCACCTTGTGGAGTACCTTTGGTTGGAATTTCTCCATTAACTGGAGCTTTTAACATCTTTGATATTATTGAAATTAATCTTTTATCTTTAATTCCAATAGTCCAAATTTGTTTCAGTAATTTTCCATGGTCAATATTATCAAAGAAATCTTTTATATCAACATCAACTACATAATGTAAACCATTTCTATTTATTAAACTATAACTTCTTGCTATTGCATGATGTGTTCCTCTATTTGGTCTAAATCCATAGCTATGGGCGTAAAACTTTGCCTCACATATTGGCTCTAGTACTTGAAGAACACACTGTTGTATCAGCCTATCACCAATAGTTGGTATACCTAATGGTCTCATTTTACCATTATCTTTTGGTATTTCAACTCTTTTAACCTCTTGTGGCTGATAGTTTTGTAATCTATCTTGTACATATTTTATTAATTCATTTGATGATTTATTAGCTAAGAATTTAATATCTTTTTCATCAAAACCAGGTGTAGTGCTACCTGCATTTTTCTTTATATTCCTATATGCTAATAAAATATTTTCTGGCATAGAAATGATTTCTATTAAATTTTTAAAATTTTGATTCTTCTTTGATTTGTCATATAACTCATCAAATATATTTTGCATATAATAATATTCATTGTTTCGAAGCTTTCTTTTCTTCTTTTTCATATTAGTAGATTTCTTTTCTACTTCTGTTTTTGTAAGTTGTTTTCTGCTGTTAGTAGCTATTAGTCAACACCTTCCCTTCCCTGACGGGATCTAGAAATATGTTTCTCTTAGTCTTACTCGAACCTAATAATTTATTTTCCTATATAATTTACATCAATAATCGACTAGTGCCTATCCCTCCACAGCTTATTATCACTGTTTCACAAGTACTATGGCACCGCTCTCACAAAACTTAAAAGTAAGTTATATATAATATATTTGATGCATATTACATTTTCCTTACTACCATTTCATAGAGTGTAATCTCTCCATGTAGTTTTGCTTTCCATGTTCCTATTTTTCTATCTATGCATATATCCTTAGGTGGTTCCTTTGCTCCTATTAGCTTGATAATTTCTCCCTTAACGAAATTATAAGGTATTTCATAAAGACAATTTTTACTCTACCTCACTAATCCTACATTTAGTAGTAATACCATTTCTAGTATCTATTCCTTTAGAAGCGTACATTCGGTTCTTCGTCATTTGCTTATGCAACAATTCTCACCTTAGATATTTTGTAGACCTCCGCCCTATAGATTACATCATCCACCTCTGGATAACTTTCGTTGCGGTTGATTATTACTCAACAAACATTACGGTAATTCTCAGACGCCTTTAACGAGCTTCTTACCTACATCTTTTTAATTACAGTTTGATAATAGGCAAGTCGTAGTTTAAGGTTAGCCCTTCGAGTGGTGTCCTCTCATTTGACTAATCGAAAAATAAGTTCTACTAAAATTTAATAATATTAGCGCTCAAGCTTTGTTTATTTAACCTGAGAACATGTCGCACTGTCCTGGAACTCATCTATCAAAATATACTTGTATACGCTTCTAACTATGTTAAGTACATCAGGATTATTTTGTAGTAAATAGTAAGTCCTAATTAGCATATCATCAAAATCGATCTTCTTAATCTCATCTTTGTAATTTTCATACATATTATATGTATTTATAAATTCATTCTTTGTAAGGACCTCTGACTCAAAATCAGCTTTGTCCATCATCTCGTTTTTAACGTAAGAAATTTCATTTATAACCTGTCCTATAAGCTCATCATCTTCTCCATTTTCAACATTTAAACTCTTTAAAATTCCTTTAAGGGCAAATCTCTTCAGCTTTTCATCTAAAATACTATTTAAGTTTAACTTCTCAAATTTTCTAAGAATTCTAAAGAACACTGCATGAAACGTTCCAAAGGTAACCTTGTTCATTCTAAAATCATTACATATACTCAAAGCTCTATTTTTCATTTCTATTGAAGATGCCTTTGTAAAGCTTATGGCAAGTATTCTAGTCGGAGGTATTCCCTCGTTCATGACCATGTTTACTATTCTGTAAGTTATTACTCTAGTCTTGCCAGAACCAGGACCTGCCAATACCATACACGGACCGTCAACATGCTTGACTGCCATTTGTTGATTTTCATTTAATTTATCTATATCTATCATGTTTTCCACCTTAATGTATAAAATTTATTAAATTATTTACATTATCATATTATATCAGATATATAACTATAAAATATCCTTATTTAATTATTCACTTATTTTAATATAAAAATACATTTAAATTTATAAAACTTCTAAGAACAACTAGCCTTTTGCCCTACATCCTCCAAGACAATTGGAGCATCCTTCTCATTGGTCATAACTGTAACTAAGTCCCCAGCTAATAATAGGGTATCTCCGTGTGGAATAATTTCCTTTTCACCTCTGACTATAGATACAACTAAAGATCCTTCAGGCCAAATAATATCTTGTATGTAATGATTATCTAAATTACTTCCTAATTCTACAGAGACCTCTACTAAAGTCTTTCTATTATAGCTTCCCTCTAATGTAAGATGGTTGTTTTTCAATATTCTTTCTAATAAAGCTTCATAAATTGGTTTTGTCTTCAATAAATCAGAAACTAAAAGCGCCACTACAGATACAAACGCCAAAGACAGCAAGTGATTAAGTGAGCCAGTCATTTCTGATATTAATATAATTGCAGTTATAGGTGATTTAACTATGGCTGCAAAATGACCTGCCATCGCTATTACTATAAAATTCAACAAATATTGTGATGGAATCCCTAAATAAGTGACCATAATAATACCAACTAAATCGCCTACTAGAGAACCCAAAGTCAATAATGGGAAAAATATCCCTCCAGGCGCTCCAGAGCCAAAGCACGCAAATGTAAATATAAACTTAATCACGATGTACATCATCAATATGTTAATAGGCATATTTGTATCTTGTAAACTCATAATTAAATCATGTCCTCCACCTAATAAAGCAGGTATTGTTAATCCAACAACTCCTGTTATTATAAATGGTATTATACATTTCATCTCTATAGATAAATTTGTCTTCTTATATATATTTTGCGAAACCAGTAATCCTTTGTTGAAAATAGTTCCACTTATTCCTATTACCACACCTAATATTAAAAGCGCCCAATAATATTTTAAAGGCATTGCTGATAATTGATGAAAATTTAAAGAAGGCTTCAATCCAAAGAAATTCTTTGATGCAAAATCCGCCATAAGAGCTGCTGATATCGCAGACAACAACACTATAGGTGAGAAGTTCTTATGCGCCTCCTCAAGAGAAAACATAACCCCTGCCATCGGAGCGTTAAAAGCTGCGGCAAGCCCAGCACTTGCACCGCATGTTATAAAATATTTTTTCTCATTATCCATTTTTTTAGTTGTGCTAGCAAATCCTTCCCCTACACATGCACCTATTTGCACAGAAGGGCCTTCTCTTCCTAAAGATAAACCTGCACCTAGACATACAAGTCCACCTATAAATTTTAAAATTAAAACACTATACCACTT
>NZ_JBJDXL010000162.1:2503-5513 GCF_051866655.1 Intestinibacter sp. | reverse complement strand
AAGGTCATGCCAGATAACTCTGTAAAACTTTTTGATTATATAGACGACAGAGAATCAGTCGGCAAAACATTGTTCGATAATGGAGTTATAATAACAAATCTCTCTAATGAAGGTGAAACTCTTGAGGATTATTTTGTTTCTATGGTAGGAGGTAGTGAAAATGTTTAACTTAATCAAAGCTGATTTATATAAATTAAAAAAATCCACATCTATTAAAGTATTATTTATATTATGCTGTATCGCAGCTACTATTATGTATGTGATTTCAAATCAGTTAACCAAGGGAAATCTAAGCTATGATATAGTTGGATTTGGATCTTTTGTCACAGATTTTCAGATGATTACACTTGCTAGTGTAGTATTTATAGCTATGTTTATATGTAGTGATTTTGACAACAAAACTGTGCACGACTGTATTTCGAGTGGCTATAGTAGAGGCTCTATAGTTATTTGCAAAACTATATCATATTTTATATCAATATTGATTTTCTTAATGCCATATGCAATCGTCTCTATAGTTGGAATTTGCTCTGGAAATTCCTTTGAGTCATTTTTGCCATCCGTATTTCAAAGCATAATGAAAAACGATGCTGAAATTTCCTTTAGTTTTATGGTATTATTAAAAATAATATGTATATGGATAACCATCGCAATCGTGTATGCCAGCCAAATAAGTATATGTCTGATTATAGCATTTTCAATTAGAAAATCAGTAATCGTGATAAGCTTGGGTTATATCATAAATGCCACTATTGCCCAATTGGTCAAGCTAGATAATCTTTCAGATATCTTTAAGCTAACTCCATTTGGTGTGGATTACTCTAAATTAACACTCGAGGCTGGTGCATCTGTATATGGTAATTTTATACTAATTAGTGTAATTTTTATGGCTATTATGATGATTTTATCTTATTTATCTTTTAGAAAAGCTGAAATTAAATAATTGACTATGAATTTAGCAAATTAAAAGGGGGTTTAGAAAATGTTGGTCGCTGTTATCGTTTTGTGTATTTTAGTATTTATTCTAATAGTATATATTGCGTTTATACAAAAACAACTGCGCTCAATAAACAAACAGCTCGACAAAAGACTAAGCGAAAACACTCGCCAGCCCCTTACTATAGACCTTTTCAGCAAAACAATAAATCAATTAGCTATAAATATAAACCGCTGTCTAAAGCTAGAAGAAAAACAACGTCTAGAAAGTATTAGAGAACAAAAGCAATTCAAGGAGCTAATATCTAATATATCACACGATCTAAGAACACCGCTGACTGCAATAAAGGGATATCAACAGCTCCTTGAAAAAGAAACTCTATCAAATACTCAACTAGAAAAGCTACACACAGCTCAAAAATACACCGATGAACTGGGCGATTTGATCGAGCATTTTTTTGAATACTCTTATTTAATCACAGCAAGAGTTGAGCCTAGCTTAGAGAAAATAAACCTGACTAATTTGGCGATAGACTGTGTTTTGTCTTATATAGGAATTTTTGAAGAAAAAAATATAAGTGTACATATACAAGAAACACCTCCTATTTACGTCCTTGGCGACAAAAACATGCTAACTCGCGTCATCGAAAATCTCCTAAACAACTGCGCTAAACATTCTCTAGGAGATATAGATATCAAAATAGAATCTAAAAGCAAAGCTCGAATTACATTTATAAACCCTGTAAACCCAGATATCAATATAAATGTAGATAAACTGTTTCATAGATTTTACACCGGCGACTCCACTAGAAATAAATCAACTGGCCTTGGGCTTTCTATAGTTGAATTTTTAGTCGAGCAGATGAATGGAGATGTCGGTGCATACTTAGATAAGAATAAAATAGCTATTTTCTTTGAGGTACCACTTTTTATATAAGAGCACATTAAAATTCATCTATGTGCTCTTTTTTGTACACCACTTCTCCATCAAAGAACGTCATCAGTACCTGTGTATCTTCAATATCGACAGGATTTATCTCAAATATATCCCTATCCAAAACTATAAAATCTGCGCACTTGCCTACCTCTATACTTCCTATTTCATCATCTCTAAAAATCAAATAAGCACCATTTATTGTAAAGCTTCTGACTATATCACATACACTTACTCTCTCATCTTTATTTAATAGCCACTGAGGTTCATCCATATCCTTTACATCTCGAGCCCCAAAATAACCGGCATTGTATAAATTTCTAGTGACTCCAGCCTGCATCGCAAAGAACGGATTTGGGATAGGAGTTACGGAGTGATCTGATGAGGATGCGATTTTTACTCCTGATTTTACAAATGAGTTTAGTGGATATTCAGCCTCTGCTCTTTTTCCAACTAATTTGTAATCAACTACATCCCACCAATTAGGACCCTTCATATGCCAGTACGGTTGGACACTGGCGATTACATTTAACTTTTTAAATCTGTCTATATCCTCTTCTCTCACCAATTGAAGATGAGTTAGTGCATTTCTTTGATTTGGATCCTCGACCTCTTCAATAGCATCTAACATAGTCTTAGTCGCATTATCTCCTACTGAGTGGACATGTATAGAAAATCCCTCTCTATTAGCCTTGTCAATTGCTATAGGTAGCTTATCTCTATCCCATAGAAATTCTCCACAGTAGTCGCTTCCCTTTCCTGCTTCTAGTTCATACGGTTCTATCAAGCTCGCAGTAGTTCCTTCAACTACACCATCTGCAAGTAATTTTACTGTAGTAGTTTTAAAGTAATCTGAATCGAAATTATCTCTTATAGCTTTTATTCTATCTATTTGTTCTATCGGATCTTCTTCTGGACTTATTGAAAATCCGGCTGAAATTCTCATTTTTAGTTTGTTTTCGTCTATTAGCTTTTTGTAAACTTCTGGCTGTATACCCCATTTAAATCCTGATAACGATAGAATACTTGTAACTCCGAAGCCATGCATTTTTTGTTGGAATAACTCAAACGCCTTTTGATATTGATAATCTGTGTACTCGCCTTCTTTGACTAGATGAGTTGCAGATTCCTTTAGAGTTC
>NZ_JBJDXL010000162.1:0-2403 GCF_051866655.1 Intestinibacter sp. | reverse complement strand
TAATCTGTGTACTCGCCTTCTTTGACTAGATGAGTTGCAGATTCCTTTAGAGTTCCCCAAACTTCCTTTGTATCATCGTCAATTTCGATCTTGCCTCCTGCAGGGCATGGAGTATTTTCGTCTATTCCAAACTTCTCAAATGCCTTGGAATTTAGCCATAAAGTATGACCATCGTAAGCTCTTAGAATTATAGAAATGTCTCTAGAAACATCATCTAAATGTTGCTTTCTAGGTCCCTTTGAGATCTCGTTTCCTTCAAAAATTCCTAGAGACCATCCTCTTCCATAGACCGCATCTATGCCTTTATTTTTCTGCATAAAAGCTCTTATCGCATCCTTGCACTCATCAATAGAATCCAATCCGTACAAAGAAACCTCGTAAAGATCTGTCAATGCTGTCCCCGGTGGATGAATGTGACTGTCTATAAGCCCCGGAAGTACAGCATGACCTTGAAGGTCGATTACCTTTAGCGAACCTTTGACTTCACCCGAGTCTAATGCACTCATCAAGTCCACAAATTCAATAGACTCTCCAAGTGCCAGGCTTCTATCTATAAACTCCTGCGCACCATCATTAGTCCCTACATACGCGATTTTATTTCCATCTATAACTAATGCTTCTTTTACACTGTTATCAGAATCGACAGTATAAATCTTAGCATTTAATATTATTACCTTATTTTTCAATTTTTACACCTTCTTTTTCGCACTAAATTTCTTAGCGCTTTTTGTCAACTCTTAAAGGCTTATGTCTTCTATATCTAAATCCTTAAGTGTCTTCATTTTACTTAAATTAGTCATATCTATATGAACTGGAGTGATAGATACATACCCATTTTCAACGGCAACTATGTCGCTGTCTTTGTCTTGAGGAACATCAGCCAAATCTCCACCCATCCAGACATATCTTTGACCTCTCAAGCTCTTTCTATCATCCATTACATTATTATATACACGCTGACCTAATTTTGTTATTTTTACTCCTTTTTTGTCTCCTTTTGGGAAATTCACGTTTAATATAATTTCATCTAGCTTATCTAAATTGCCCTCTAACTTTTGAATCAAAGCGACTGTGTATTTTGCTGCCTCCTCGTATTCCTCTGTTGAAACCTTGTACGAAGTGCAAGAAAGCGCAATCGATGGTTTTCTTTCAATAAGCCCTTCGATAGCAGCCGCAACTGTCCCAGAATATAGCACGTCGTTTCCTAGATTCGGACCGTTATTTATACCACTCAACACCAAATCAATCTCTACATCCTTCAAAATTGCCTCTATCCCAACCTTCACACAGTCAGCAGGAGTACCTGATGTCGAGTAAGCCTCTATATTTTCAGCTATAAATTCGTCGTTTATCAAAATCGGCTTGTGAAGCGTAATCGCATGTCCGCTCGCACTTTTCGGACTGTCAGGCGCAACTACATATGTATTTGCTATTTTTGAAATTTCCTGAGCTAAAATTTTTATTCCCTCTGCATTTATACCATCGTCATTTGTTATAAATATATTCATAAGTTTCTCCTTTATATCTTTGTTTTTGATTTATTTTATTATATCATAAGACAATATTTCTTCTAAAAATTCAACAACAAATATGATTTAAAATATATACCATTAGTCTTTGAAAATAAAAAAGACCGGTAAACCAGTCTTTTTTATTACTACAATAATTCTCTCTATTTTTAAATACTTTAATACCCATAACATCAAAACAAATTTCACAAAAACATTTACAATTTAGCTCCGACCATTAAATATTTTGTGACAAAAATAGAATTTACTAATTTCTTACATCCTTATTAATATTTGAGAAGTATTAATTTACTTACATTAGCAATTAAATTAAAGTATTTATAATAAAGTATATCATATTTTTACTCTTTATTCTACATAAGTAGTATTTTTTTAACATCTATATTTCATTCTTGAAATAATAAAATTCTTACTCTAAAATGATATTATGTAAAATAAATAAAATTAAGGAGTTTAACCATGAAATTATTAAAAAAAAATGGCTATTGTAGTAATTTGTTGCGCAGTATTAACTGGAATTATATTTTTTATAAAAGATAAGCACGATAATAATATCGAAAATACTTATATCAATTATGTAAATGATACCCTTATACCCAAATACGGTAAATCTTCTTTGTATTTAGAAAATAATAATAATCCTAATATAGAAGGTGAAAAATTGCTGGATAAAGGTAGTAAGGGGATTTTATTCTATAAAATTATAGATTTAGATGAAAGTTCAAATCAAAATCTTTTAGTTCTTAGATCAAATATAAAATACGACTTAGAATACGAAGGTAGTATAAGCACTGAGTTAATCTATGATATATATACTATGGGAGTGTAAGATAAAGTGTGTAAGTAGAAAATAAAATTTTCTCTTATGCACTTT
>NZ_JBJDXL010000161.1:0-5529 GCF_051866655.1 Intestinibacter sp. | reverse complement strand
ATAGAACCAAACACTAGAGATGAAGGAATAGTATTTGAAAGCAAAGCACATATAGACGACTTGAGCATAGGTCATCAAAATTTAGTAAAAACTCATGTGTTTGAGAGAAAACATCACGGAATATTATGTGGATTTGAGCTGACTGATCTGAAGATAACTTTACTAACTGGAAGGGAACATTTAAAACATACTTGTGGTGGAGATTTCAGACAGTGTACATATAGGGCTATAAGACAGGGGATAGAACAAAGTGAAAACATACTTCTAGAGCCTTATTATAATTTCGAGATAGATGTCGATGACAATTACTTGGGAAGAGTGATGTCAGATATCCAAAAGCTAAACGGTACATTCGATGTGCCACAGAGCATAAACGGAAAATCAACGATAACTGGAAGAGGACCGGTTGCTACATTTATGGATTATCAATTGGAGTTAATTTCTTTTACAAGGGGTACAGGTAGGATTTCATTTAATTTTGCTGGATACGATGAGTGTCACAACACAGAAGAGGTTATAGAAAAATACGGATATGACAAGGACTCAGATGAAGAGTACACTTCAAACTCTATATTTTTTGCAAAGGGAACCTCTTATTCAGTAAAGGGATCTGATGTGAGAGATTATGTACATTGTGATATAAAGGAATTAGTTGATAAATGGTTGTAATTATTTTATACAAAGGGGAGGATTTTTATGAATAAAGCGACGATAAAGGTATTGATTGCAATGCTACTTTGGGGGAGTATAGGAGTATTTGTAAAAAATATTTCTTTAGATTCTGTTGAAATAGCATTTTTAAGAGGTATTATAGGTAGTGCTTTTTTATGTGTAGTTTTACTAGCTAGAATGCAGGGAAAGAAAAAATTAGAAATTGACGATGAGGAAAATAATGAAAAACAGGATAAGAAAAGCATTATCGTACTTGTAATATCAGGTATGGCAATAGGCTTAAATTGGGTGTTTTTATTTAATTCCTACAACTATATGACTGTTGCAAATTCGACAATTGTATACTATCTTGCACCTGTTATAGTTATATTTGTTTCTCCTATTTTTTTAAAGGAAAAGCTAACTTTGAAAAAGGTCGTAGCTGTAATATGTGCCATGATAGGATTAGTTTTAATAGTAAAAACTCAAGGAGCATCTTCAGCGAATATAGATTTAGCTAAAGGAGTATTTAACGCATTTTTAGCAGCATGTCTTTATGCATCTGTAGTTATATTGAATAAATTTATAAAAAATGTCGACGATTACAAAAAGACTTTTATACAGCTTTTTATGGCGAGTATGGTGTTACTTCCATGGGTAATTCTTAGAAATCAAATAACATTTGATGGAGCAAAATCTATAGTACTTATCTTGATTTTAGGTATAGCTCATACTGGAATTGCGTACTGCTTGTATTTTTCTGCGATGAATGATTTAAAAGCTCAAAGTATAGCTATATTGGGATATCTAGATCCAGTTTCATCTATATTATTTAGTATATTCTTATTAAAAGAGCCTTTTTCAGTATGGCAGCTGATAGGAGGAGCTGTAATCTTAATCGCTGCATTTGTAGCTGAAAGAAATCCAAAGCCTAAAAATATAGAAAGTGGAGATTCTAGCTTATAAAATGAAAAAATCGGTTTATAAATTAGATGAGTTAAACGAGCTGCCAAATAGTCCAGGGATTTATTTTATGAAGGATAAGGACGATTTTGTAATATACGTCGGTAAATCTAAAAATTTGAAAAATCGCGTCAAGAGCTATTTTTTCAAAAATGGAGGTCATTCTAGAAAGATAAAGAGGATGATCAAAAATGTATCACATGTAGATATAATAAGGACAGATACAGAATTCGATGCTCTTTTACTAGAGTGTAGGTATATACACCAGATAAAGCCGATGTACAATACACTATTGAAAAACTACGATAAATACAAGTACTTGAGCTTGAATCAAAATAGTCATAATTTAATAGAGGTTAAAGATGACATAGGTGATGATGGGATTTACTTCGGTCCTTATTCCTTTGGGCGAAAGATGACTGCTATAAAGGATATTTTAGTAAAAGTCTATAAGCTTCCTATATGCTCTAGACCTACTAAATGTATGAGATATGATTTAGGAAAATGCATAGCACCGTGCAGAGGAAAGGTAGATGAAACTTTAAAATACAGCACTATAAAAAATATAGAGGCTGATTTAAATGGTAAATCTAATTTTGTAATAAGACAGCTAAAAAAAGAGATGAACTCTCAAATAGAAAATTTGAATTTTGAAAAGGCAGCTGTTATAAAAGAAGAAATAGATTTATTTTCTTCTATAGTAAGAAAACAAAAAAATCTCCTAAATTTAAAGAGAAATATAGTATTTTGGATGAAAATGGATGAATTTAAATATAAAATATATTATATAAGGATGTTTGAAGTAAAATACGAAAAAATATTAGATACAAAAAATCTAAGTAGAGAGGCTGTAGATAAAATAAAACGAGAGATAAAAGCGATGATTTTAAAAGAAAGTAAATCAGATAGAATAATAAAAAAAGAAGAAATAGATTATATTAATATTGTAAATGAATATATAAAAAATACTGAGGATAGAGGATATATAATAATTTAAATAGAAAGGGTGAGTGTTTTGTCAAAGAGAGTAAAAAAAGTAAACAGTATAGTAGAGGGAAAATTTATAAGTTTATACGATTTAGAATATGTAAATAAATTAAATCAAGATAAACACTGGTCAGTTGTGACTAGAAAGAGCAAAGAGAATATACAAGATATCTATCTAAATGGAAAAGAAGACAATGTGGATGCAGTGGCTATAATTGCATATCATGTAGAGTATAAAAAACTAGTAGTTATAAAGCAATTCAGAGTTCCTGTAAACAATTATATATACGAAGTGCCAGCAGGACTTGTAGATGAGGGTGAAGATATATTAGAAACTGTTAGAAGAGAGCTAAAGGAAGAAACTGGATTGAATTTACTAGAAGTAAATAAAAAATACAGCAAGGGTAAAACTTATCTTTCACCAGGAATGACAGATGAATCAGTTGCGCTAATTTTCTGCACATGTGATGGTGAAATAAGCGAAAAATATTTAGAAGCAAATGAAGATATAAAGACTATTTTAGTATCACAAGAAGAGGCACAAGCTATTTTAGAGTCAGATGAAAAAATAGATATAAAAGCATTTTTAATGCCACAAAACTTTGTGCTATTGGGAGACAAAATGTTTGTATAAGATAAGTATAACTACAAAATAATAAAGGAAAGTAAAAGTAAACCTCTAATTATTAATTAATAGTAAATAATTGGAGGTTTTATTATGAACAAAACAGTGATCATTTATAAAACGAAATACAATACTACAAAAAAATATGCCGGTTGGCTTGCTATAAAAACAAATGCAGATTTGTATGAATTGTCTGATATAAGAAATTCAGATTTGAAAAAATACGAAAATATAATATTTGGCGGGTGTATAGAAAATGGTCATATAAAGGGGATAGATTTTATAAAGGAGAATTATGAAAAAATAAAGGAGAAAAATGTAATTGTGTTTTATGTAGACCTTGGATTATATGATATAGAGGAAATTATTAAATTAAATTTTATGCCGACATATAGATATAAAGGGATAAAATTCTTTGAGCTATTGGGCGATTTTGACTATAAAAAATTAAGTTTCATGGATAAGATGAAAGTTACTTACGGAGGTGGAAGAATAAATTCTTCTGCATTAGATTTTAGAAAAAAGATAGTCAACTCGAAGAAGGATAATCTAGATGATATTTTAAATTTTATAAATTTCAAAAAATTAGAAAAATAAAATTCTGAACCTCTTGCAAATAGCTAAGTCTATCATTTTGATAATTTTTTTATCAAAATGATAAATTTTTGTTGACATATCAAAATGATAATAATATAATTAAATTATCAAATTGATAAATGGAAATTAATGGGAGGGAACAGAATGATATATTACAACGCTTTAGATTTAGTAGGGAATACACCCATTTTAAACTTAGGAAAAATTGGCTATCCAAATGTATTTGTTAAATTAGAAAAAGCAAATCCAGGTGGAAGCATAAAAGATAGAGCAGCACTATACATGATAGAAGGAGCAGAAGAAAAAGGTATCTTAAACAAAGACAGTGTTTTGGTAGAGGCGACAAGTGGAAATACAGGTATCGGTCTTGCGATGGCAGGAAAGCTAAAAGGATACAGAGTAATCATCATAATGCCAGAGACAATGAGTATCGAGAGAAGACAGCTAGTAAAAGCCTTTGGTGCTGAGCTAATACTTACAGAAGGTTCTAAGGGAATGGCAGGATCAATAGAAAAGGCAAATGAACTACTAGAATCAAATACAAATTATGTCTGTCTAGGACAGTTCGACAATGAGGATAATCCAAGAGCACACTACGAAACTACAGGACCAGAAATACTTAAAGAAGTACCAAATGTATCTATGATAGTAGCAGGAATTGGTTCTGGAGGAACTATAGTAGGAGCTGGAAAATTCTTAAAGGAAAAAAATAAAGATGTAAAGGCTATAGGTATAGAACCTAAATCATCACCTTTAATAACAGAAAATCAAGCAGGTCCTCATAAAATACAAGGAATAGGTGCAAACTTTATACCAAAAATATACGATAAAGATATAGTTGATAGAGTTATAACTGTATCAGATGAGGATTCTTATGAAACAGTTAGATTAATGGCAAATAAACTAGGAATATTAGTTGGGATTTCATCTGGAGCAAATATATTTGGGGCAATGAAATTATCAGATGAAAATCCAGATGAAGTAATAGTAACAGTAGCTCCCGACGGTGTAGACAAGTATATGTCTATGGGAATATTTTAAAAATTTATAAAAGAAAGGTCGTACACAATATGTTTAATTATATAAAAAAAGATTTACAATATATAATGGATTCAGATCCAGCAGCAAGAAGCAAGGTAGAATTATTTTTACTTTATCCATCGATTCATGCGATGATTTTTTATAGAATATCCCACTTTTTATACACTAAAAAGAGATTTTTCCTAGCAAGACTTGTATCTCAATTAGGTAGATTCTTTACTCAAATTGAGATACATCCAGGAGCTCAAATAGGAGAGGGAATATTAATAGATCATGGTAGTGGTGTAGTTATAGGTGAAACAGCTATAATAGGAGATAGAGTTACAATTTACCAAGGTGCAACAATTGGGGCAACAGGAAATGAAAAAACTTTCAAAAGACATCCTACAATAGGAAATGATGTATTTATAGGCTCTGGTGCTAAAATTTTAGGTCCAGTAGAGATAGGCGATAACGTAAAAATAGGTGCTAATAGTGTCGTATTACAAGATGTGCCAAGTAATAGCACAGCAGTTGGAATACCAGCTAAAATAAAACCAAATCGTAAACTTAGTGTAGTTGAAGATTATGTTATATAATTATATAAGATTCCTAAATTAAAAATAAAATAAATCTCTAGAATAAAAATTAGATTACTTTAAATAAAGTAGTCTAATTTTTTTAGG
>NZ_JBJDXL010000160.1:0-5533 GCF_051866655.1 Intestinibacter sp. | reverse complement strand
TAAGTTTGACTGTGATGAGGATTGTATAAAAACTGGAATTAAGGCTATGGTAAATGTGGTTATCGATTATTTTAAGTAAGAATATCAAAAAGTTGGAGGAAATTAGCCCTCCAGCTTTTTAAATTTGACGATTATATTAGTAAAAAAATCGCTGTAAGTGTTGAAAATACAGTCTTTAAAAAAATATAAAAATTTTTTAGAAAAAATTAGCACTCAACTGTTGACAGTGCTAATAAAAAGTTGTATTATATAGTCATAAGGATGAAGGATAACAAATAAGACATAAAAAACAATATGCAAACAAATAAAAGCTTGGATTTTAAAACAAGCTAAAGATTTTAAAAATATAATAGAGGTTCAACTAAAGCATACAGAGTATGCTTAAATTTAGCAGTTGACTTAGCACTCGATAACATAGAGTGCTAATAAAAAAAGAAAGGATGATGTGTTATGTTATTTCCAGAAAGAAGATTTGGTTTAGTTAATAATAGTAATTTATTTGATTATCTTTTCAGTGATCCAGTTTTTAATGTAAATACAACAAATACAACAAACAGAATGGCTACAGATATTAAAGAAAATGAAAATGGATATGAACTTGCTATGGAGGTTCCAGGATTTAATAAAGAAGATTTAAAAATAGAATTAAAGGATGGATACCTAACAATTAGTGCTGAACACAATACTACAAATGATCAAAAAGACAACGATGGACGCATAATTAGACAAGAACGCTACTATGGAAGCTGTAAGAGAAGTTTTTATGTAGGTGATCAAATAGAAAAACAAGATATAAAAGCTAAATACGACAAAGGTATATTAAATGTATTTGTACCTAAAAAAGATCTTAAGAAAATAGAAAATAAACAAACTATAGAAATACAATAATTATTGTAGATTAGAAGTTAAAAATTAAAATGCTAGTAAGGGAGGCTCAATAATAAGCCTTCCAATAAATAAATTAATAATAAATATAATTAATAAGGTTTCAACCAGAGCAAAGGGTATGCTCAAATAAAATGGTTGAGTTAGCACTCCAGACATAGAGTACTAATGTATAGAAAGGATAGATGCTTTATGTTATTCCCAGAAAGATTTAATTTTAATAAGAGTTTATTTGATGACTTTTTTACAGACCCAATGTTTAATGTAAATACAGCAAACGTAATGTCTACAGACATCAAGGAAAAGGACAATGGATATGAACTTGATATGGAAGTTCCAGGATTCAACAAAGAAGACTTAAAATTAGAGTTAAAAGATGGATATCTAACAATTAGTGCTGAACACAAAACTTCAAATGACCAAAAAGACAACGATGGACATATAATAAGACAAGAACGTTATTACGGTAGCTCTAAGAGAAGCTTCTATGTAGGTGATCAAATAACACAAGAAGATATCAAGGCAAAATACGATAAAGGTATATTAAATGTATTTGTACCTAAGAAAGAAGTTAAGAAAATCGAAGGTGGGCAAGTTATAGAAATACAATAATAAATAATAGATACATATATTTCCTTTTTAATTTAATTACGATTAGGTAGGCTTAGTGCCTACCTAGTTTGTTTTTTGTTTAAATTTCAAAGATTTCAACTAGATTAATTGTATTTACTTGACTATAAAAATAATAAAATTTAAAATAGAAATTGAGAATAGTTATTGATAAACATAATTTTATGGTTGGAGAATAGATATGAAAAAAAAGGATATAATATTAATAATTGTAGTATTACTTGTGGCAAGTATTGCCTTTGGTGCGAAGTCTTTGCTTAGTAAGCAGGGAGGAGAAGCTACTATAACAGTAGACGGCAAGGTTTACGGGATATATTCTCTAGACGAGGATCAGACTATCAATGTAGACGATCATAATACAGTTGTAATAAAAGACGGTGTTGTACATATGGAGGATGCGGATTGTCCAGACAAGCTTTGTATAAAACAGGGTGAGATAAGCTACGATGGAGAAAAAATAGTCTGCCTTCCAAATAAAACTATAGTTCAAGTAAGTAGCGACAAAGAAAGTGATTACGATGTCAAAGTAAAATAATTAAAAAATAAACCCTATACATAGCACACGAATAAATGCTGTATAGGGTATTTTTATTATCTACCATTCTAAGTCTTCGGGTTTTCTAAGCTTTTGATGTTTATATATTGGAACATCATATGTACTTCCTAATTTTCTAACTAAGTCCTTATAGCAGCCCTTTAGCTTGTCGTGGAAGAATATAGCTTCGATTCCTCCATCTATAGAATCTACACATTTGCAAGCACGTTCAAAACCGCTATCTTCTTGATAATCTCCGCTTACTAGCCATTGATTTGCGATTATATGTGAAACTCCAAATGTTTCATCGCCCCAAGTTCTAAATACTGCTTCAGCAAAGTTTGGTTCGAAGTGAACTCCACCTACGCATAATATATTGTGAACTTTAAGTCCGTCATCATCGAATACGTGTACAAGTGTACGAGCTAAAGCTCTACAAGCCTTTTCGTCATTCCAGCTATCTAAGCTGCTTCCAACCTCTATATCTACCATAGGAACTGGATATTCTATTAATAAATTAGGATTTCCCTCTCCATCATGTACTCCAGAGCAATGAGTAGCTTCAGTTGCAACATGGTATTGTTCTAGTCCTAATTCAATTCTGTTTTTTTCGTAAGCTAATAATAGATTTCTCATAAATCTAGGATGAGCTTTAGTGAATACGCCAGAATTTACATCTCCTAGAGAATGTACAGTTAGAACATTTTCGGGAGCATGTGTACCTTCATGCCAAGTTACCATAGCAGACATATCAAAATCAGCAAAATTAGCGTTCATATCAGGTAAGAAACGATCGTAATCTAAACATAAGGCAATATCTGTTGGAACGAAGTAGTATTCATTTTTTTCATCAGAGTATTTCATTACCTCTTGTCCAGCAAACATTATGCCTGTGTGTTCTTGGAAAAAACCTTCTTCATCTAAGATATTCCAGACTTTAGATGCTACATGACCCCAGTTAGTATTATTACATATATAGTATACTGCCTTCATATTAATTACCCTCCAAAATTTTAATCGATTAAATTCATTATATTAATAATAGTAAGTTTTATCAATTAAAGTTATAAATTTTATAAAATTTTTAGCACTCAAGACTTGACAGTGCTAATAAAAGTGCTATAATAAAATATATAAGAAATAGAATAAAAATACTGATTGAATATATCGGTATATTTTTTTACCTGAGAGTTAGCACTCAAAAGGTAAGAGTGATAATAAAAATCTTATTTCTTATAAGTTGTGAAGTTCGATGAGTAAAATTAATTAGAATAGTTTTATGAAATAAATAGAAAAGAAATAGAACTTTTAGCAATTACCCTTATAAGCAAGGGAGGCATCCCTTGTTATTTTTTTGAAAGATAAATAACACTAATATATAAATAATTTTAAATTTAGGAGGTTAGGGAAATGGCATTAAAACAAGGAAGTATCTCAATAGATACTGAAAATATTTTTCCAATAATTAAGAAATGGTTATATTCAGACAAGGATATATTTATAAGAGAATTAATAAGTAATGGCTGTGATGCTGTTAGCAAACACAAAAGATTAGTATCTCTAGGAGAAGTTAATGACGATGGTCAACCTTATAAAATAACTGTTTCAGTTAGCAAGAAAAACAAAACTCTATCATTTAGCGATAATGGTATAGGTATGACTGCAGATGAAATAGATAAATACATAAATCAAGTTGCTTTCTCAGGGGCAGAAGATTTCTTCAATAAATACAAAGATAAAATGGAAGAATCAAATGATATAATAGGACATTTTGGTTTAGGCTTCTATTCAGCATTTATGGTAGCTAGTAATGTTGAAATAGATACACTTTCATATACAGAAGGTGCAACTCCTGTAAGATGGCAATCAGAAGATGGTATGCAATTTGAAATAACTGAAGATGGAACTAGAACTGAAAGAGGTACAACAATAACTCTTACTATAGCAGACGATAGTGATGAATTTTTAGATGAATATCATGTAAGACGTATCATTAAAAAATACTGCTCATTCTTACCAGTAGAAATATATGTAGAAAATCCTGACAGAGAAGAAGAAGAGGCTAAGAGAAAAGAAGAAGAAGCAGCTAAAAAAGCAGAAGAAAGAGCAAAAGCTGAAGCAGAAGGTGAAACTGTAGAAGAAGAACCAGAAGAAGAAAAAGAACCAGTAAAACCAACTCCATTAAATGATACAAATCCACTATGGTTAAAATCACCTAAGGATTGTACTGATGAAGAATATATAGACTTCTACAGAAAGGTATTCAATGTTTACGAAGAACCACTATTCTGGATTCACTTAAATATTGATTATCCATTTAATCTAAAAGGAATTTTATATTTCCCTAAACTAAAAAATGAATTTGAATTAGTTGAAGGTGAAGTTAAATTATACAACAATCAAGTATTCGTTGCAGACAATATAAAAGAAGTTATACCAGAATTCTTACTATTATTAAAAGGTGTTATAGATTGTCCAGACTTACCACTTAATGTATCAAGAAGCTTCTTACAAAACGACAGAGAAGTAGGCAAGATTTCTAAAAATATAGTTAAGAAGGTTGCAGATAAATTAAAATCATTATATAAAAATGAAAGAGAAAAATACGAAGGCTTCTGGCATGATATACAATTATTCATTAAATTTGGTTGCTTAAAGGATCAAAACTTCTATGACAGAGTAAAGGATTATATTATATATAAAGACCTTAATGACAAGTACATAACATTAAATGAATATCTAGAAGAAGCAAAGGATAAACATGAAAATAAAGTATTCTACGTTGTAGACAAAGAAAAACAAGCTCAATATATTAAATTATTTGAAGAATATGGCTTAAATGCACTTGTATTAGACTGTGCAATAGACGATAACTTTATATCACTACTTGAATATGCACAACCAGGAGTAAGATTCAAGAGAATAGACTCAGATTTATCTGATGTATTAAAGGATGAAGACGCTGAAAAAGATGAAAAGGCAGATGAAGAAATAACTAAATTCTTCGAAGAAATCATAGGAGATAGAATTCAAAAATATACAGTTGAAAGCTTGAAGAAAGAAGATACTCCAGCAGTTATATTGATTTCAGAAGAATCTAGAAGAATGATGGAAATGCAAAAGAGATTTAATGATCTTAACTATGGATTTGATCTACATGAAGAAAAAACATTAGTTATAAATGACAATAACCCTCTAATACAAAAAGTATTATCTATCAAGGATGACGAAAGTAAGAAGGAAGATGTAGAAGTAATCTGTAATCAAATAGTAGACCTAGCATTACTTGCTAATAAAGAATTAAGTGCAGATGAGTTAGACCTATTTATTAAGAGAACTAATGAATTAATGACTAGAGTAATATCACTATAAATTAGCTTTCCTCTAAAGCTTTTACATAATATAATATAAACAAAAAACGGGACTATGTGAAACTATCATAGCCCCGTTTTAATTTTTCTTATTTTAAAGCTCTTTTTATAA
>NZ_JBJDXL010000159.1:0-5559 GCF_051866655.1 Intestinibacter sp. | reverse complement strand
TTTCTTTATTATCATCACCCCACCAATCAGGTGCATTATTTAATACGTCTTTTAATATTTCTTGCAAAACAATAAAAACTGGTATGTCTAAATCAAATCTGTCTTTTATCATTAATTTTATTTTATTTGAAAGAATATCTTCATCATCAATAATGCTTGAAAAAACAACATTTCCGGTATTAAGATATGTATTAACCTCTGCAAAACCAAGTTCTATAAAGCCCTTTTTTAATTCAGACATTGCTATCTTATTTTTCCCGCTTATATTTATTCCTCTTAACAAGGTAATATATCTTTTCATATACTCTCTTCTCCTCCATAAGTGAAATTTGCTAATTATTATTTATATATTATAATATCAAATCTATTAAATTTAAAGTATTTTACTATATTATGTGTTTTACTTGTATTATTTTTGTTATATAATACAATAGTAAGAATATTTTAAATTAAAATTAATTTGTTAGGAGAGATAATATTGGAAAGAGTTGTTGGTACAGTTGTTAGAGGACTTCGTTGTCCAATCATAAAAGAAGGCGATAAAATCGAAGATATAGTTGTAGAAAGCGTACTTAAAGCTGCAGAAATTGAAGGCTTTACTATAAACGATAAGGATGTAGTTACTGTAACTGAATCAGTAGTTGCACGTGCTCAAGGAAATTACGCTTCTATAGATACTATAGCTAAAGATGTTAATTCTAAATTCGGTGATGATACTATTGGTGTGATCTTCCCTATCTTAAGTCGTAACCGTTTTGCAATATGCCTTCGTGGTATAGCAAAGGGAGCTAAAAAAATAGTATTGATGCTAAGCTATCCATCTGATGAAGTTGGAAATCATCTAGTTGACTTAGATATGTTGGATGAAAAAGGAGTTAATCCTTGGACAGACGTTTTAACAGAACAAGAATTCCGCAATCTATTTGGATATAAGAAGCATACGTTTACAGGCGTTGATTACATTGATTACTATAAATCTTTAATTGAAGAATATGGTGTTGAGTGTGAAGTAATATTCTCAAATAACCCTAAAACTATATTAGACTATACAAAGAGCGTTCTTGCTTGTGATATCCATTCAAGATTTAGAACTAAAAAAATCCTAAAAGCAAATGGTGCTGAAAAGGTATACAGTCTTGACGATATATTATGTGAATCTATTGATGGAAGTGGATTTAATGAAGCTTATGGACTATTAGGCTCAAACAAATCAACAGAAGAAACTGTTAAGCTTTTCCCTCGTGATTGTCAACCTGTTGTTGATAATATACAGGCTATGCTTAAAGAAAAAACAGGAAAAAATGTTGAAGTTATGATTTATGGAGACGGTGCTTTCAAGGATCCAGTTGGTAAAATATGGGAGCTTGCTGATCCAGTTGTTTCACCAGCATATACAAAAGGATTAGAGGGGACTCCAAATGAAATAAAATTAAAATATCTTGCTGATAATGACTTTGCTGATTTAAAGGGTGAAGAGCTTAAAAATGCAATATCAGAATATATTAAAAATAAGGAAGCAGATTTAGTTGGAAATATGGCATCACAAGGTACTACTCCAAGAAGACTTACTGACCTTATAGGATCATTATCTGACTTGACTTCAGGAAGTGGAGATAAAGGAACTCCTATTATATTCATTCAAGGTTATTTTGATAATTACACAAAATAATAACCGAAATTAGAGATATATTATTACATATAAATAAAACTAATAAGGAGATATTTAAAAATGAAAACAATTTACAAAGGTAAAACAAAAGATGTTCTTTTAGACGAAGCTACTAATGTAGTACATTTATTCTTTAAAGACGATGCTACTGGTGAAAATGGTAATTTTGATCCAGGTTCTAACACAGTAGGTGGTAGTGTAGAAGGTAAAGGTAAGGTTGGGCTTGCTATTTCTAAATACTTCTTTGAGCTTATGGAAAAAAACGATATTCCTACTCATTATCTAGGCTCTGATTTAGAACAAGGTCTTATGAAAGTACGTAATTTAACTGTTCCTCGCTTAGAGTTTATAGTTCGTTACTTTACTGCAGGATCTTTCTGCCGTCGTTTCAGATTAGAAGAAGGAATTCCTTTTAATCCACCTTATGCTGAGGTTACTCTTAAAGATGATGAAATGGGCGATCCTCTAGTTACAGAACGTGTATGCATTATGAAGGGTATGTTAAAAGAAGGTCAATTTGAAGAAGCACAAGCTGTTGTTTTAAAAGTAGGTGAAGTTCTTAAAAAAGAATTAGCTGCTATGAATCTTACTCTAATCGATTTCAAAATCGAAGTAGGATATGATGAAAACGGTAAAATCTATGTTGCTGATGAAATCACACCTGATATTTGGCGTGTTCGCGATGAAAATGGAAATATTCCTAATCAAATAGATTGTGCTAAAATGATATTAGAAAAAATATAAACTATTCTTTTGGTTTTAACAGAAGAAGCAACCTAATTTTTAGGTTGCTTCTCTTATGTAGCGTTTTAAGTTTAATAGTACACAAATCTATCTAGGTTCTATAATTAATTTTATAGCAGTTTTTTGATCCCCATCTATATCAATGTCAGTAAACGCTGGAACACATACTAAATCCATGCCACTAGGTGCTACGAAACCTCTTGCAATAGCTATAGCCTTTATAGCTTGATTTAAAGCTCCAGCTCCTATCGCTTGTATTTCAGCATTTCCCTTTTCCCTTAGTACTCCTGCTAAAGCTCCAGCTACAGAATTAGGATTAGATTTTGATGAAACTTTTAATACTTCCATTTTAGTATCCTCCTCAAAGTATTTTAATTAGTTCTTAAGTACTAAATTAAATTTTAATTTAATATATAATTCTATAAGGTTAATTTAAATTCCTTTAAAATAAACATAATTTAAATCAACAAATATATTAAATTTGTTATTTTATTTTACAATTAAAATATTAGTATCTTTATTTAATTTAATTTTAATTTTATTTATTTAAAGTATACAAAAAAAATAATAAATTAAATGTCAAAAACAAGTTTTTATTAAAGCAATATACAATCTATACTCTATAATAATTAAATTTTCATTTGTAATTCGATTTTTTCTAGTTCTTCATAGGATATATCTAGAAGCTTTACTATTGTATGCTTTGAAAAGTTTTTATTTAAGAGGCTTTGAGCTTCTGATTGTTTTTTAAGCTGCTCTTCTCTGTTTTTATAATCAGCTTCAAATAAGACTGGCATATAGAAACTGTATAAAATCAAAAGTCCTGGTACTATGAAATAGTATTTGCAACCTAATAGTCCGATTACTACTGTTATATGTGTCAAATATTTATTTATACTTTGAAGCGACTGGATATTTTCTTGGTATTTGAGTAAATGCAGGATTATAGAAAGTAAAAAGATCAATATGCAAAGTGGATACAGCGTATACCCACAAAATAATTCGAGTGCAGATGTTGTTTCAAGCGGTCCCTTCCCTATTAATAGTATGTCTCCATGTACATAACCATATAAGCATGCTATAAGTCCTAACAGAGCTCCTAAAGCTTGTGCATACATATAAATTCCCCCTTAGCCTTTTATTCATATACACTTAAAAATAGTAGTATATACTAAATTTATATGAAAAATATTTATATTTTATCAAAAAAGTTATATAATTTAATAGAAATTAAAATACTAAGATAATCTGCATATGTTAGAATATTATTTGAAAGGATGAAATTATGTTTGATAATTTTGAATTTATTTTTAGGATAGTATTTCTTTTTCTATCTATAACATGGATAGGAAATATTTTACTACTTACATCTGAGAGACAGATATTAATAAATCCTCTATTGCTGCTAATTTCTTCACTGATAATAGTAATACCGAGAGATGCAAAAGAGGTATTGGGATTTGAAGCCGATAATGTGAGGGTGTTTTTGTATGTTTCTTATTGTGTAGTGGTATGTATAGGGTTATTACTTACTAGAGGTAGAAATTTACTCAGAAAATAATAAAGGCTTACATATTAAAAGAGACTATTTACAATTTGTATTTAGTCTCTTTTATCTTGTGTTAATCTTTTACTTTTATATTTATGGTTACTGTGGAGTTTTGGTAGAAGTTATCGTCTAGTGATATTTTTACTCTGCAATTGCCTTTAGAAGCTGCTTTTAGCTTGAAGTTTTCTTCTAGGGTGATTATTTTACTGTCGTCTATCGATACCATGTATTTTATGTTTTTGGAGATTTCCTTTGTAGGCTCCCAATAGTTATTGTAGCTTTTTATGTCCTTGTATAGAAGCTTATTTATTGATAGCTCTTCTCCTCTATTTAAAGTTAAATTTTTGTAGTATGATGATAGCTTATATTGGTTTGATTTGTTTTTTATGAAGTTTAAATCGCAGTTTACGTCTACTTTTTTATCTATTAATTTATTTATTATGCTGTTGTCTGTTATGTAATTGTTGGCTAAATTTATGGATTTTATATTTTTTAATCTAAGTATCTCTGCTGGTATGGCTTTTATATTGTTATTCCAAAATACAAAGTCTTCTATACCTTTTAGATAAGAGATACCCTCTATGCTCTCTATGTTTTCTCCTGTAGCGTAAAACTCACCTGATAAATTTGCTATTTTATCTAATGTGATCTCTTGGTTCTTAAAATTTCTGGTGATTACATCTCTGAAATTAGCATCCGGGAATATAGCTTTTAGGTCGCTTTCAGATAGAGGTTTGTCCCCAGGAAAGTCGTTTTTAATTTGTGTATATGAGCTTTTATCTGTTGTGTATATTAGAGTTTGATTATCTGGTTTATTTGCAGTAGGTATTGTGTCTGAAAAACAAGGAATTGTCTCATTGCTACCGATTGTAGTCAATGAGGCAATCATAAGTACTATAGAACAAAATTTAATATATTTCATTTTCGCTGTTGGCAATAATTTATATTGCAACAGTCACCTCCCTCCGATTTGAATATAATAAATAGGTTCTATGATATTATTTACAATCCTTGTAATTTATAAACACTTTCGTAACAATAATTTCTACTAATTTATATATATTTCAATTATTATAGAGGTTTTATAGCTTCTAGACGATGTATTTTTATATTTTGTGACATGAATTTATCTTCGTATTCAGTGGTCACGTTTTCAAAGTCTTCGTTGTTTGCTAGATCTAATGATATATTTTTTAATTTCCAATCGCAATCAGCTACTTCATTTAGAGAAAATTCAAATAAGCCCACATTGTCTGTTTTGAAATGTATTTCTCCTCTTTCTTTTAGTATTTTTGCGTATTTTTCTAAGAAATTTCTATGAAGTAATCTTCTTTTAGCCCATCTCTTCTTAGGCCATGGATCGCAGAAGTTGATGTATATTCTAGATATTTCTCCTTCGCCGAAGTACTCTAGTATGTTTGATACATCTGCCCATAGAAATACTATGTTTTTTAAATTGTTTTCAGCTGCTTTTTCTACAGCCTTTAGAAGTACCTCTTCTTTGATTTCCATAGCTATATAGTTTATATCTGGGTTATTTTGTGCTAAGGTTGTTATGAATTTACCACGCCCTGTCCCGAATTCTACATGTATAGGG
>NZ_JBJDXL010000158.1:0-5561 GCF_051866655.1 Intestinibacter sp. | reverse complement strand
AGATACACAGCCTTCAACAATTATATCTATTGAGGCTTTATAATTTTTTTTTTCATCTGCATTATTTGATACCCATTCTTTAAAATCTAAATCTTGACCTTCAAATTCATCAGCAATCCTTTCATCTAATTGCTCTAATATATTTAAAATTTCTTTTATTGTTTTCATTACCGCTCCTCCTTTCCAGTTTGACTTCTAATAAATTATTTTACCCACTACATCTTAATATCCTTTTTTATAAATAAATTTTTTATATAAATAAAATTAAGTTTCATAATTATAACTTCAATAACTCTATTATTATAACAATAAAAACAATTCTGCGTAAAATAACTTTTTACAAATTATAAAAGGCTACTACAAAATAGTTATCTACTTCGTAATAGCCTTTTTAGTATTCTAAATTTAAATAATTTTTTTCAATTTTAAATTGTAACTAGATAGGAAGTTTTCTTCCTTCTTTTTTCCATTGTTTGAATTCAGCTGTTGCTGTTAATAAAGCATCTGTTGAAGAGTTAAGTCCTGTTTCACAAGAGTCTTGGATAACCCCTATTATGAATCCTATACCAACTACTTGCATTGCTATATCACTTGATACACCGAATAAACTACAAGCTAATGGTATAAGTAGTAAAGATCCACCAGCTACCCCAGAAGCACCACATGCTGAAACTGCTGAAAGTAAACTAAGAATTAAAGCTGTTGGAATATCTACTGGTATTCCTAAAGTATGTACAGTTGCTAAAGATAATACTGATATTGTAACTGCTGCACCACCCATGTTTATAGTAGCACCTAAAGGAATTGATACTGAATAGTTATCTTCATTTAATCCTAAAGATTTACATAATTCCATGTTAACTGGTATATTTGCTGCTGAACTACGAGTACAGAATGCTGTTATACCACTTTCTTTTAAGCATTTAAATACTAATGGATATGGATTTTGTCTTATGTTTAAGAATACTATCAATGGATTTACTACTAATGCAACGAATATCATACATCCTAATAATAAACCTAATAGTTTACCATAGTCTACAAATATTGACATACCACTTGTTGATATAGAAGTATACATTAATCCCATTATACCAAATGGAGCAAAGCTTATAACCCATCTTACTGCTTGTGTTACTGCTTCTGAAACATCTGATAATAATGCTTTAGTTTTGTCTGAAGCTTTTCTTAAAGCTAAACCAAATACACAAGACCAAGCTAATATACCTATATAATTAGCTTCTACTATTGATTTAACTGGGTTACTAACTATATTTAATAATAAAGTTTTTAATACTTCACCTATTCCACCAGGTGCTGCTGCTGCATCTTGAGTTGCTGCAACTGCTCCTAAATTAACTGTAACTGGGAATATGAAGCTTCCTACAACTGCTACTAAAGCAGCTGCAAAAGTAGCTATTAAATATAAACTTATAACTGTACCCATATTACTTTTTTGACCATCTTTATGTTGTGCTAATGATCCCATAACTAAGAAAAATACTAATACTGGAGCTACAGCCTTTAATGCTCCAACAAATAATTCTCCTAAAAGTCCGATAACTGTTGCTTGTTTAGCAACTACACCTAATATAGCACCAATTACTAAGCCGCAAAGAATACGTTTTACTAAACTAATGCTATTCCATTTTTCTATAATACCTTTCATATACCTTTAATCCCCCTTGCATATTTTTATACACATTCAATATGAAGAAAACCTTTTCAAAACCCTTATTTTATATACTCATTCTTCATATCTATCAAATACTATACAGTATTTCCCCTTTTTTTTCCATATAAAAATAAAAAGTTCTAATTTTCCCATATATATGTATTTTTAATTGATTCAAAATATTTAGTAAATTAATTTTTTCACATTTTTTAACATCAATTTTTTTCTAATTTATTGCTATCAACATTACTATTTCCAATCAATTACAACAAGAAAACTCTTCCTTTTCGAAAAAATTTTTAGGAAGAGTTTCATCAATTTTTTTATATTTTTTCTTATAAAAAATTTATAATTAAAATTTTATTTGTCTAGTCAATTATCTTAGCTAAATCCTTTGCAAAGTAAGTGATTATGATTGTAGCTCCAGCTCTCTTTATAGACATTACAGCCTCATAAATAGCAGATTCGCTTAGTAAACCTTTCTTTACAGCTTCTTTTAACATAGAATATTCTCCACTTACATTGTAAGCTGCTATTGGTAGATCATAATTATCCTTAAATCTTCTTATTATATCTAAATAAGAAAGCGCTGGTTTTACCATTATTATATCTGCACCTTCTTCTATATCTAAATCTGCTTCTATCATAGCTTCATTAGAATTTGCTGGATCCATTTGGTATGTTTTTCTGTCACCAAATGCTGGTGCTGAATTTGCAGCATCTCTAAATGGTCCATAGAATGCTGATGCGTATTTTGCACTATATGCCATTATAGCTACAGTTTCAAATCCATTTTCATCCAATGCATTTCTAAGTGCACCTATTCTTCCGTCCATCATATCAGAAGGAGCCACCATATCTGCACCTGCTTTAGCATAGCTTACTGCTATTTTTGATAAATATTCTAATGTTTTGTCATTATCTACATATCCATCCTCTGTAAGTATTCCACAGTGTCCATGGCTTGTATATTCACACATGCATACGTCACATATTACGTCCATTTCTGGTGCAACTTCTTTTATTTTTCTTATTCCTTGTTGTAAAGCGCCATTGTCATTGTACGCTTCACTACCACAGCAGTCTTTTTTGTGGTCATCAGGAACACCAAATAATATTACATGTTCTATTCCTAATTCAACTAATTCTTTAATTTCATATTCTAGTTTATCAACAGAAAAATGGTAAACACCTTCCATAGAAGGAATTTCTCTTTTTATATTTTCACCATCTACTATAAATAGAGGATAAATTAAATCTTCTTTTTGTAATTTTGTTTCTCTTACTAAATTTCTTATAGCCTTTGTAGCTCTAAGTCTTCTTGGTCTTCTTAACATTTTATTATTGCCCTCCTTTTAAATCGGCATATTAATCACACATAGCTTCTATCATACTTTCAATAGATGCTTTTTCTGATTCTTTATATACTTCTAAACCATTCTCTAATATAGTTTTTGTAGTTATCTTTCCTATAGATATTATTTTTGTATTAAATAATTTTGATTTATTTTCTTCTCCAATTAGGTTTATAAAGTTTTTAACAGTTGATGAGCTAGCAAATGTTATGTAATCTAAATTACCTTCTTCTAAAACTTTTATAGCTTCATCTTTTTTGCTGTCGTCCATCACACTTTCATATGTTATAACTTCTGTCACATTAGATATTTCGTTTAATTTATCGACTAAGAAATCTCTAGCATTTTTTGCTCTAGGTATTAAAATCTTGTCTTCTTTAGTTACGACATCTTTCAGTTCGTCGTATAGAGATTCTCCTATAGCTTTTGATGGAACTATATCTGCTTTGATACCTCTTTTAGCTATAGCCTTTGATGTTGCTGAACCTATTGCGCATACTTTTATATTTGCAAGTGCTCTACAATCTAATCCCATTTCATCTAATTTATCAAAGAATATATCTACTCCATTTTTGCTAGTTAAAACTAAGTATGTATAGTCTTTAAGATTTTTTATTTCATTTTCTAATTCAGTATTATTTTCAACCTTTTCGATTTTTATAGTAGGTATTTCTATAGGATTTCCACCTAAATCCATTATTCTCTCTACTAATTTACTATTTTGGCTTCTTGATCTAGTGACCATTATATTTTTACCAAATAGAGGTTTCTTTTCAAAGAAGTTTAATTTTTCTCTAAGATTTACAACTGTTCCCACTGCTATTAGTGTAGGTGGCTTTACTTCTTCTCTAACAGCTACTTCATAAGCATTTTCAAGAGTTGCAGTCACTACTCTTTGGTTGTAGCGAGTCGCCCAGCTTACAAAGGCAACTGGAGTGTCTTTAGCCATTCCTTCTTTTATTAAATTCTCACTTATATTTTTTAAGTTTGATACTCCCATTAAAAATACAAGTGTGCCCTTCATGTTAGCAAGTGCATTCCAATTTATATCAGGATTTTCTTTTCCGTCTTTTCTAAGATGTCCTGTTATAACATGGAATGAAGATGCGTGATCTCTATGAGTTATTGGAATCCCTGCATAACAAAGTCCACCTATTGCAGAAGTTACACCTGGCACTACTTCAAAATCTATATTTTCTGCTTGAAGAAGCTCTCCTTCTTCCCCACCTCTACCAAAAACATAAGGGTCTCCACCTTTAAGTCTTGTTACTATTTTTCCTTCTAAAGCTTTGTCTGCTATTAATCTATTTATTTGATCCTGTGGTAATAAATGATGGCTTGAGGCTTTTCCAACGTTTATAAACTCACAGCCCTTTTTAGCTTCTTTTAAATAATTTATATTGGCAAGTCTGTCGTAAACTATAACATCTGCTTTTCTTATACATTCTAATCCCTTTAATGTTATTAATTTATAATCTCCAGGTCCTGCTCCAACTAAGTAAACTTTCCCCTTCATTATTTTTCAAACTCCTTTAATACACTTTTCGCTAATTCATATCCTATTTTTGGTGCATCCTCTATAGTTCCTTCTTGAGATTTAATTATGATTTTCTTTCCATCTCCATCTCCGTAAAGACCAGTCAATTTAATTTTATCTCCATCTATATCACAGTAAGCACCCATAGGTATATGACAACTTCCATTTACACCTATTAAGAAACCTCTTTCTGCATCTATTTGAACCTTTGTAGTGTCGTCCTTTATAGAATTTATTATGTGTTCAGTTTCTTCATCATTTTCTCTAATTTCAAGAGCTAATATTCCTTGTGCAGGGGCAGGTAGCATAATGTCAGTTGGTATATAGTAATCTATTTTTTCTTCTAAACCAGCTCTCTTTAATCCTGATGCTGCTAATACTACACCGTCAAGATTTTCTGTTTCGATTTTTTTTATTCTTGTTTCGATGTTTCCTCTTATAGGCACGATTTCTAGGTCAGGTCTGTGTTTTAGTAATTGATATTTTCTTCTTTTACTCCCTGTACCTATTTTTGCACCCTTAGGTAAATCTTCTATACTTTTGTATCCTTCCTTAAATATAAGAACATCTCTTGGATCTTCTCTCTTTGGAGAGCTTGCAAATTTAAGCCCTTCTGGAAGGTATGATGGCATGTCCTTCATACTATGAACTGCCATATCTATTTCCTTGTCTAAAAGGCTCTTTTCGATTTCTTTTACAAATAAGCCCTTATCTCCTATTTTATCTAGTGGTAGATCCTTTATTAAATCGCCTTTAGTTTTTATAATTTTTACCTCAAATTCAACATCTGGGTTTGCCTTTTTTAATTGATCTACAACCCAATTAGTTTGAACAAGAGCTAAATTACTACCTCTAGTTCCTACTACTATTTTCATCAATATATCTCCTTAAATCTTTTTTTAAGATTATTATTTTATTTTGTTGTTTTTATTTACTAATATTGTAGAAAAATATGATATTTTTTCTTGTAGATGAACGTCTCTTAAGTCTTTAT
>NZ_JBJDXL010000157.1:3803-24833 GCF_051866655.1 Intestinibacter sp. | reverse complement strand
CCATTTATAATAAAATAACCATCTTTAGGTAGAAGCTTACCGAATTTATTGAAAGAAGCTTTTATTTCATCTATTCCAGAGAAGTAATCAAGATGATCCTCTTCGATATTTAGAACTATAGATATTTTAGGGTTGAAGTTTAAGAAACTATCAACATATTCACAGGCTTCTGTTATAAAGTGGTTAGAATGTCCTATTTTAACATTTCCACCAATTGATTTTAAGTTTCCACCAACTAATATTGTAGGGTCTAATTTAGCATGTTCAAATATAGTTGATAAAATTGATGTAGTAGTAGTTTTTCCATGTGTTCCTGATACAGCGATTGAATTTTTGTATTCTCTCATTAATTGTCCTAAAAATGCTGCTCTATTTATTGTCAATTTGTTTTTGTTTTTAGCTTCTACTAATTCAGGATTATCAGGATGAATAGCTGCAGTATAAACAACTATATCTATATCATCAGTTATATTCTCCTTACATTGACCTATAAAAATTTTAGCGCCTTGATCTCTTAGTTTTTTGGTAAGGTCTGATTCATTCATATCAGATCCAGAAACATTGTACTTTTTATTAAGACAAATTTCTGCCAAGGCACTCATACTAATACCACCAATACCAATAAAATGTATATTCATAAATAAAACCACCTTTCTTTTTAATTAAGTTCTATAATCTGAACTATTTATGTGGTATAATTAAATAATGTTCAATATTTAAAGTATAATCTGCAAACAATATTAATATATAATACTTTTATTAATTAAAAAATATGTTTAAACATAAATCTTATTATATCATATTATTAAAATTTATGCATTATATACTTTAAATTATAAGGATAGTGGTTTTAGGAGGTTTTTAATTATGAAGTTTAAAAGAACGGAAAGAATAGGCGCTATAGTAAAAATATTGTCAGATAACCCGAATAGAATATATACATTGAGCTTTTTTACAGAAAAGTTTAATGCTGCAAAATCTACAATAAGTGAAGATTTACTAGTTGTTAAAAATGTTTTTGAAAAATTAGAATTAGGAAGAGTAATAACTATATCAGGGGCTGCTGGTGGAGTTAAATATATACCAAAAACATCAATTGGAGAAAATAAACAATTCTTAATGGAATTATGTGAAAAGATAAATGACGATTCAAGAAAGCTTTCAGGAGGCTTTTTATATTTGATAGATTTGATTTACAATCCAGCAATAGCTGCTAAGATTGGAAAAATATTTGCTTCAAATTTAGATTATAGTGAAGCAGATTGTGTAGTAACTATGGAAACTAAAGGTATCCCAATGGCACTTATGACAGCTAAAGCTATGAATTTACCTCTAGTTATAATTAGAAAGGATATGAAGGTTTCTGAAGGACCTACATTGAGTATGACTTATGTGACTGGCGGAAGTAATAAGGTTGAAAGTATGAGTTTACCAAGAAGAGCCTTAAAACCTAATAGTAAAGTTATATTGATAGATGACTTCATGAGAGGTGGAGGAACTTTAAAAGGTATGAAGGATTTAATGCATGAGTTTGGCGCACAAGTAATAGGAACAGGTGTATTTATATCTACAACAAAACCTCAAGAAAAAATGGTAAAAGATTATATTTCATTGATAGAATTAGATGATAATGGAGAAAGTATAATCGCTAAGCCTAATTTTAAAACATTTAAGGATGAATATAGGGATTCACAATTTACGTCTGATAACTAGGAATAATCATAAAAATTAGAAAAATATTAATTTAAATTCAAAAAAAAAGAGGATATCACCTTTATTTATAGAATTATTTAGAATACAGTTTATAATAAGTAGTATTTGTCAAAATCATAAAGGGGGATATTTAGAATGAACATAACTGACGTAAGAGTAAGAAAAATAACAAACGAAGGAAAAATGAAATGTATAGTTTCTATAACTTTTGATAACCTATTTGTTGTTCATGACATTAAGGTAATAGAAGGTCATAATGGACTATTTATAGCTATGCCAAGTAGAAAAGTTGGAGAAGGTAACTTTAGAGATATAGCTCATCCAATAAACGCAGAAATGAGACAAGTTCTAGAAGACGCTGTTTTAAAAGCTTACCATGAAGCTTTAGCTCAATTAGAAGTTGCTGCTGAATAAATTTGAATATTATAATTTAGTATATATATTGAAAGCCGAATTTTAATTTCGGCTTTTTTTAATGAAGTTTTATTAATTTTAAGAAGGGAATAAATTTAAAAAATATATTAAAAAAATAATAAAGTATTATAAGTAAGAATTAATCTGAAAAAACTAGCATTTATTCTGAAAAAGTGTTATATTATTAGTGTCAAATGGGCACATTAATAGTCATTTATATCGATTATTTAGCATACTATAATAATTTTTATAACTTTTTTCAAAAAAATAAAAGTTTATTGGGAAAAAAATCGTATGAAAGTATATAATATTGTATGTAAATAGTTAATTTACAGAAAATATTTATATGAATGGAGTGAAAAGATGAACTTTAAAGCGATAATACTTGCTGCAGGTAAAGGAACTAGAATGAAATCTAAAAATCCTAAAGTAGTGCACAAGGTATGTGGAAAAGAAATGGTAAATCATGTAATTGATATTTCAAATAAATCAGGAGTGAACGATGTTGTAGTAATATTAGGACATGGCTCTGAGACTGTAAAAAATGTAATACCAGAAGAATGTATTGTAGTAATGCAAGAAGAACAATTAGGTACAGGCCATGCAGTTAAGGTGGCAAAGGATACTATAAATGACGATGATACTATAGTTGTATTATGTGGAGATACGCCTTTAATAGAAGAAGATACGCTAAAAAAACTATTCGCATATCATCTAGAAAATGAATATATGGCGACAGTTTTAACAACTAAAGTAGATGACCCAACTGGATATGGTAGGGTTATAAGAGATGCAGAAGGAAACTTCTCAAGAATAGTAGAACAAAAAGACGCTAATGAAGAAGAGCTAGCAGTAAATGAAATCAATTCAGGAATCTACTGTTTCAAAGGTGATAAACTAAAAGAAGCATTAGAGCTATTAGATAACAATAATGCTCAAGGAGAGTATTATTTAACAGATACTATGAAAATAATAAAAGACAAGGGTTCTAAAGTAGGGGCTTTCGTAGGAGCTACTATAGAAGAGCTAATGGGTGTAAATTCAAGAGTTCAATTATCACAAGCCGAAGCAATCATGAGAAAAAGAATAAACCAAAAACATATGGAAAATGGTGTTACAATAATTAATCCAGAAAATACATATATTGAATCAAATGTACAAATTGGTAAGGATACTATTGTAGAACCTGGCGTAATGTTAAAAGGAAACACTGTTATAGGAGAAGAATGTATAATAGGAATGAATTCTTCTATAACAAATTCTAAGATTGGTAATTTTACAGAAGTAAAAATATCTACTATAATAGATAGCGCTGTCGGCGAAAATACTACTGTTGGACCTTATGCATATTTAAGACCAAAGAGTAATGTAGGAAGTCATGTTAAGATAGGTGACTTTGTAGAAGTTAAAAATGCAAACATAGGAGACTACTCAAAGGCATCACATCTATCTTATATAGGAGATGCTGATGTAGGAAAAGATGTAAATATTGGATGTGGAGTAGTATTTGTAAATTATGATGGTAAAAATAAATTTAGATCAACAGTTGAAGATGGAGCTTTTATAGGTTCTAATTCAAATTTAGTTGCCCCAGTTCATGTTGAACATAAAGGATATATAGCAACAGGATCAACTATAACTGATGATGTACCAGATGGAGCATTAGCTATAGCTAGACAAAGACAAGTTGTAAAAGAAGGTTGGGTAGCTAAAAAAGAAGCAAGAGACGCAGCAAAAGAAAAACAAAAATAAATTTGCCTTTTATAGACATGCGTGTCTAAAAATAATATATAAATTTTTCGGGAGGATAAGAATGAATACTAGCGGAAGTGAGATTAAAATTATCACTGGTAATGCAAATCCAGAACTAGCAGCTAAGATAGCTGAGAGAGTAGGAGTTAAAGTTTCAGAATGTGAAGTAACTAAATTCAGCGATGGTGAAATATCAGTAAACATAAAAGAAACAATAAGAGGTTGTGATGTTTTCGTAGTTCAATCTACAAACAACCCAGTAAACCAAAACTTAATGGAATTATTAATAATAATAGATGCATTAAAGAGAGCATCTGCAGGTAGAATAACAGCAGTTATCCCTTATTACGGATATGCAAGACAAGACAGAAAAGCAAAATCAAGAGATCCAATAACTGCAAAATTAGTTGCAAACTTAATAACTGCAGCTGGAGCAGATAGAGTTTTAACTATGGATTTACATGCTGCTCAAATACAAGGATATTTTGATATACCAGTAGATCATCTTCTAGGACAAAATCTATTAGCTGATTATTTCAATAAAATGCATTTAGAAGATTTAACAGTAGTTTCACCAGACTTAGGAAGTGTTACTAGATCTAGAAAATTTGCTAACCAATTAGAAGGAGATGTTCCACTAGCAATAATCGATAAGAGAAGACCAAAAGCTAACGTTTCAGAAGTTATGAACTTAATAGGAGACGTTGAAGGAAGAAATATAATCATGCTTGACGATATGATAGATACAGCTGGTACAATAACAAATGCAGCTAATGCATTAAAGAAATTTGGTGCTAAAGATATATATGCTTGCTGTACACATGCAGTTTTATCAGGTCCAGCAATAGAAAGAATAAAGGAATCTTCTATAACTAAATTAATAGTTTTAGATACAATAAAACTTCCAGAAGAAAAGAAATTAGATAATATAGAAATATTAACAGTAGCAGATTTATTTGCTAATGCAATTAAGAAAATATTCAACAATGAATCTATTAGTATATTATTCTAATAAGATAATTATATAAAAACTCGTTAATGTAAGGTATTGCAGAAATGATTCGTCATTTTAGCAATACCTTTATTTTATTTGTATATAAATGTGAAATTTTAACAATAATATAAATAGAAATTATCCACAGTATATAAATAAAAAGAGAGGAGAAATTTATGGATTTATTAACAATACTTGATAAAGCTGTGAATTTAAATGCATCAGATGTACATATAACAGTAGATTTATCCCCAATTGCTAGAGTTAATGGTAAATTTATAAAGCTACAACAACAAATTCTTACTAATCAAGATGTGTATAACTTATTAAAGCAAATTATCGATGAAAAACTTATACACAAGATTAACACAGAGGGAGAACTAGATTTTTCTATATCTCTATCTAATGGATATAGAGTGAGGGCTAATATTTATAAACAAAAAGGTAATTATGCTATGGCGTTGAGAATAATACCAAGAGAAATACCAGCTTTTGAAGAACTTAAATTACCGGAAGTTATAAAAGAGTTTGCTAAAAAACAGAAAGGGTTGATTTTGATAACAGGTCCTACTGGCAGTGGAAAATCCACAACACTTGCAAGCTTGATAGATTTAATTAACAAAACTAGACAATGCCATATTATAACCCTAGAAGATCCAATAGAATACCTCCACAAACATAAAAAGAGCATAGTAAATCAGCGTGAAATTGGAAAGGATTCGATAGATTTTAATTCGGCACTCAGAGCTAGCTTAAGGCAAGACCCAGACGTGATTTTAGTTGGTGAGATGAGAGACCCAGAGACTATTTCAATAGCATTAAGAGCTGCTGAAACAGGTCATTTAGTATTTTCGACTATGCATACTATAGGAGCCGCTAAAACCATAGATAGGATAATAGATTCGTTTGAAGCATCTAAGCAGCAGCAAATAAGAAGTCAGCTATCGACTGTATGTACAGGCATCGTCTCACAGCAATTAATCCCCTCTATAGATGAATCATCCCGAATAGTAGCTACAGAGGTTATGATAGCTAATACTGCTATAAGAAACTTAATAAGAGAAAATAAAATTTACCAAATTCAAAATATAATCCAAACCTCATCAAAACAAAATATGTTCTCTATGGATCAGGACGTTTCTAGACTTTATAAACAAGGATTAATATCTAAGGAGAGTTTATTGAGTAGATGTGATGATTTACAGTATGTTAGAAAGATTGTACAGATATAAATAGAATATCAAGTCTATAAAAGTATAATAAATCTATAAATATATTATTATGATTTGCGTTATAATGGTCATTTTTTTAATAGTATCCTATATTGAAAATAAATTAATATACATAATATGCAAGGAGATTAAACCATCTTTATCTAATACTATAATAATATATTCAACAAGTATAATAATGTGCTTATTAATATATAATAAATATAAAATAACTACAGATTCTATAAGTTATTTTTTATTAATCCCATTTATAATATTGATTTCAATAATAGATTTTCATACAACTTTTGTGTACGATATAACTGTAGTTAGTGGTATAATAATTCAGAGTGTAGTATTTATTTTGATGAAAATACCTTATGTCTCTTTATTAGACCATTTAGAGGGTCTAGTAATAGGGCTTTTACTGTCTTTTTTGATATGTAAAGCTACAGGGGCAATAGCAGAGGGTGATATAGGATTTTATGGGTTATGTTGCTTTGTATTGGGAGCTAAACATAGCCTTAACGTGTTTGTATTGTCATTTTTGATAACCTCTTTGTTTGGAATTTTAATTATTTTAAAGCAAAGAAGGATAGATTTAAAAGTAAGAATACCATTTACACCATTTATTTCTATTGCCACGATTTTAATCATGTTAACACAATATGATATAATAAAAATCTATTTTGAAATTATAAGTTAAAAAATATAAAGGAGGCGAAAATTTTGTATATAATAGTGGGATTAGGAAATCCAGGAGACAAATACGCAAAAACAAGACATAATGTTGGATTTAATGTTATAGATCTTTTAGCAAAAGAATATTCAATAGATGTTAGTAGAATAAAACATAAAGCACTGACTGGAGAAGGAAGAGTCGGAACTGAAAAGGTAATATTAGTAAAACCTATAACATATATGAATTTAAGTGGAGAGTCAGTTGCTGATATATGTAATTATTACAATATAGATTTAGAAAACTTAATTGTAATATACGATGATATAGATTTAGATATAGGCAAAATCAGAATCAGAAAAAAAGGCAGCGGTGGAACTCATAATGGAATGAAATCTATAATAAAATGTCTAGGCTCTAATGAATTTCCAAGAGTTAGAGTTGGAATATCAAAACCTCAAAATGGACAAGATTTAGCAGATTTTGTTTTATCTAGATTTAGTAAGGAAGATGAAAAAAATCTTCAAGAAAGCTACGAACATGCAGTCGCAGCAGTTGACTGTGCTATTAGAGAGAATTTAGATTTAGCAATGAATAGATACAATGTAAAATAAGGAGGGGCTATATGGAGGATGTTTTTGTATACCCTTTAAAAAACTCAAATGAGTATAAGGAGATTGTAAACTCAATATGTAATAAAAAAGGATCATTACAGCTAAATGGTCTTTTATCTATGCAAAAGCCACATATAACTTATTCTCTATTTAAGGAGTTATCTAGACCTACTTTGTTTATCGCCAACAGTGATTTAGAAGCAAAGAAGGTCTATAACGAGCTTCGTTTTTATACTAAGGATAAGGTGGAGTATCTGAGCACAGATGAGATTTATTTTTATCATTTAGATGCAAAGGATAGAAATGAAGAAGCAAAAAAATTAAGAGTATTATTAAAATTAGCAAAGAAACAAAAAACAATATTAGTTACATCTATAGATGCACTACTAAAAAAATATATACCTAAAGATGTTTTATTAGATAATATACTTAACTATAAGGTAGGAGATATTATAGATTTAGAGGCTCTAAGTGAAAAATTAGTTAAATTAGGATATGAGAGAGTTTCTAGAATAGAAGGTCTCGGTCAATTTAGCATTAGAGGTGGAATAATAGATGTGTATTCACTAGAATATACGCATCCTATTCGTATAGAGTTGTTTGATGATGAAATCGATTCTATACGTACTTTTGATGTGTTTTCTCAAAAATCTATAGAAAAAATAAAAAAAGTAGTAATAACTCCATCGAGAGAATTTATTTATCCAGAAGATACGAGTTTAGCTGTTAAAAAAATTAAGGAAGAGACTAATCAATATACTGATGATGATGTTTTTAACAATATGGATAATATAGCTAATAAAACTTATTTCCAAGGTGTAGAAAATTATATCGATTATCTATATGACGATGTAAACAAAAGTTTATTTACTTATCTTCCTGATAATGCCATAATAGTAGTGAATGATATCTCTAGGCTTAAAGAACGATGTCAAAACTATTTGAATGAATTTAAGGATAATTACAAACTAAATCTTGAGAGAGGTTTAGCTATAAAAAATCAGGGAAAGTTACTTTATACTTATGAAGATTTGCCGTTTTTAATTGACGATAAGAAATTAATTATAAATTCGTTATTGCCAAAGCCGGTAAATGATTTTTCAGTAACTAATATAATTAATTTTGAATCAAGGGAAATTCCTACATACAATTCAAAAATGAATGTATTAGCAGAGGATCTAAATAGACTTAGATACAACGGCTATAAAGTAATATTAGCAGTGAATTCTTCTGATAGATGTAAAAAGTTACATGAGGATTTATTTAATCTAGGACTAGAAGCTACAATATCAAAAAGTAGAAATATAGAGATAAAATCTTCGCAAATAGTAATTATTCCGGCAAATATTAGTAAGGGCTTTGAGTATAAATCTATAAAATTTCAAGTCATAACAGACAATGAAATAATAGGCGTAAACAAAAGAACTTCTAAAAAATCTAAAAAGAAAAAGAACAAAGATGGTCAAAAAATTGAATCATTTTTAGATTTAAAAATAGGAGATTATGTAGTTCATGAAAATAGTGGTATTGGTAGATACACAGGTATAGAGCAAATTTTAGTCGATGGAGTCAAAAAGGATTACTTAAAAATAATTTATCAAGGTGGAGACAACCTATATGTGCCTATAGATCAAATGGATAAGGTTCAAAAGTATATAGGTGCAGAGGCTCAAAGAGTTAAGCTAAATAAACTTGGAACAAATGAATGGACAAAAGCAAAAGCAAAGGTTAAACGTGAAATAGAAGACATGACAAAGGATTTAGTTGAGCTTTATGCAAAAAGAGAAAAAATCAAAGGTTATAAGTTTTCTAAAGATACTGTTTGGCAAAAAGAATTTGAATCATTGTTTCCATACGAAGAAACTGAAGATCAGTTAAAAGCTATCAAAGAAACTAAAAAAGATATGGAATCGTCAAAGGTAATGGATAGACTTGTATGCGGAGATGTTGGATATGGTAAGACTGAGGTTGCTATAAGAGCCGCATTTAAAGCTTGTATGGATCAAAAACAAGTGGCAATATTAGTTCCTACAACTATTTTAGCTCAACAGCATTACAACACGTTTAAAGAGAGATTTGAGAATTATCCTATTAGAGTAGAGGTTTTGAGTAGATTCAAGACGGCTAAACAACAAAGGGAGATAATAAACGACGCGAAAAAAGGATTAGTAGACATTCTTATAGGAACACATAGAATTATTTCAAATGATATTAGTCTACCTAATTTAGGACTAGTTGTAATTGATGAGGAACAACGATTTGGAGTTAAGCATAAGGAATCTCTTAAGAAATTTAAAAATACAGTAGACGTATTGACTTTATCAGCTACTCCTATACCTAGAACACTACACATGTCTTTAAGTGGAATTAGAGACATGAGTGTAATAGAAGAACCGCCACAGGAAAGACATCCAGTCATAACTTATGTAGCAGAAGCAAAAGAGAGTATTATTCAAGATGAAATAGAAAGAGAAATTGCAAGGGGAGGTCAGGTATTCTTTGTTTATAATAGAGTTGAACATATTGAAGAAATGGCAAGTATGGTTCAAAAATTAGTACCTGATGCAAAAGTTGCCGTTGCCCATGGTAGAATGACGTCAAAAACTCTTGAAAATATTATATTAGCATTTTTAAATAAGGAATACGATGTTTTAGTTTGTACTACAATTATTGAAACAGGTATGGATATATCAAATGCAAATACAATGATTATATACGATGCAGATAAAATGGGACTTGCCCAGCTTTACCAATTGAGGGGTAGGGTAGGAAGAAGTTCTAGACAAGGATATGCTTATTTAATGTATGAAAAGGACAAGGTTTTAAGTGAAGTAGCAGAGAAGAGATTAAAGGCTATCAGAGAGTTTACTGAGTTCGGATCTGGCTTTAAAATAGCTATGAGAGACTTGGAAATAAGAGGTGCAGGTAATATTTTAGGAGCGCAACAGCATGGACATATGGCAGTCATAGGTTATGATTTATATGTTAAAATGTTAAATGAAGCTATAAAGAAGGTCAAAGGAGAACCAATTGAAGAAGAAATAGATGTTGAAATTAATTTAGCCGTAAATGCATACATTCCAAATTCTTATATATCAGAAGAAGCTGATAAGATAGAAATGTATAAAAAAATAGCATCTATAGAAAATAAAGATGACATGGAAGAAATTAGAGAGGAATTAGTAGATAGATTCTCTGATTTACCTAAATCAGTTGAGACCTTACTTTATATAGCATATATAAAATCTATGTGTAAAAAATTAAAAATAGAAAAAATCATCCAAAATAAAAATGAAATTAGTTTAGTACCTTTAACTAGATACAAAACTAAGGAAAAAGTTGGCTATAAAATAGTTTTAGAGTTATTAGCGTTATTAGAAAAAATGTGTAGATTAAACGAAAATAAGTAAAAATGAGGTGTGAAAATGAAAAAATTAATGACATTAGCATTGACTTTAATTTTAGGAATAAGCATGATAGGATGCTCTTCTAAGTCAGTAGCTACAGTAAATGGTGAAGGTATACCACTTGAATATTATAAAACATATGTAAACTGGACTAAATTATCATATGAAAGCTATGGATATACATCTTCTGTTTGGGAAACAGAAATGGAAGATGGAACAACTTCTAGTAGTTCAGAAGATAGTAAATCATCAGAAAAGAAAACTTATTGGGATTCTTTTAAAGAAAGCATACTTCAATCAATGGAACAATCAGAAGTAATATATCAAAAAGCTAAAGAAGTTGATGTATTGCCAACAGATGAAGAGGTTCAAGAAGCTGTAGATAGCTTTAACGAAAGTGTAAATTCAGATGACACTATAAAGGAACAAGCTGAAAAAGCAGGAATTAATGATGAATTTTTAAAATATGTTTTAACTAGAGAATTAGCTACTTCTGCTTATCAAGAGTATTATAATGAAAATACAGATGTAGAAGAATCTAAATTAAAAGAAGAATATGAAGCTAATAAAGATTCATACAATACTGTAACTGCATCTCATATATTAATATCAACAACAGATGATTCTGGTGAAGAATTATCAGATGAGAAAAAGGCAGAAGCTAAAGAAAAAGCAGAAGAAGTTCTTAAAAAAGCTAAGGCAGGAGAAGATTTCGCTGAATTAGCTAAAGAATATTCAGATGATACTTCTAATGCTGAAAGTGGTGGAGAATTAGGTGCTTTTACTTACGGACAAATGGTAGAAGAATTTAGTAAAGCAGCATTTGCTTTAGACAAAGGTGAAATTTCTGATATAGTAGAAACTTCATATGGATATCATATAATCAAAGTTACAGATAAAGCCGTTACTTATGAAACAACAAAAGACGATGTTAAGAGTGCACTTTTAAGTACTAAATTTAGTGAAGAAATTCAAAAATTAGTGGATGATGCTAAAATAGATGTAAATGAAGATAAATTAAAATCTATTTCATATAAGTAAATTATGCAATAAAATAAACTAAAAATAAGGGGAATAATTTGTTGAAGTTATTCTCCTTATTTTTTTTAAAATTAAGTAATAATTATATAAAAAAATGCACAAATTAATAAAAATCCATTTTGTAAAATATAAATTTAAATTTGTAAAAAATTCTAAAACAGTATTTTAAAATTAAAAATATAATTAAATTATAAAAAATTTTTGACAAAAAATAAATAATTATTATATAATGTTAACCGAAATTTGTATATTTTTCTTTTGAATGGTAAAAATACAATAAAAGAAATTAATGGAGGGATTATCATAAATGAGAGCAACAGGTATAGTTAGAAGAATAGATGACTTAGGAAGAGTTGTTATTCCAAAAGAAATAAGAAAGACTTTAAGAATAAGAGAAGGAGATCCACTAGAAATATTTACAGCTAAAGATGGAGAGGTTATACTAAAAAAATACTCGCCAATAGGAGAATTAAATGAATTCTCACAAGAATACGCTGAAACATTAGGAGAAATATTAGGACATGGTGTTATTGTAACTGATTTAGATTCTATAGTATCAGTATCTAAACTACCTAAAAAAGATTATAAAGAAAAAAATATAAGTAAAGAGTTAGAACAATTAATAGAAAATAGAGAAGTAAAACAAATAAAAGACGAAAATAAAATACCGCTATACAAAGATGATAATAATTTTTATAATGGCCAAATAATAATGCCTATAATAAGTACATCAGGAGATTGTATAGGAAGTATAGTCATAGTTACAAAAGAAAATGAAAACTTCCAAGAAGGAATAGACAAAATTCTTAAAGTAGCTTGTAGTTTTTTAGGAAAGCAAGTTCAATAATTTATTAAAAGGCCCTTTAATAGAGGGTCTTTAATTTTTAAAATTATTGAAATTATTTAATAAAAAATTATTAAGAAATAATTAAAAATGTGGAAAATATTGAATAAATCGTTATAAGTGTGATATATTAAGTTTTGTTACAAAAGTTTATATACGAATTGTAGTAGTTTATATATAAAACAGTTTTGATATTTTAAGGTGAAAAGATATTATTTGCAATCTGAAATGAATATAATTTCATATGTCTAATAAATTGGAGGTTAAAAATTATGGATAACAACAAAAATAAAGAATCCTTTTTAAAAGGAGCGCTTATACTTGGTGCAGCGGGTGTTGTTGTTAAGATAATGGGAGCATTTTTTAGAATACCACTTGGAAACTTGATAGGATCAACTGGTATGGGATATTATCAAGCTGTATATCCTGTCTATACATTATTTTTAACATTAGCAACAGCAGGATTTCCTACTGCATTGGCTAAATTAGTTTCAGAGAAAAGAGCTATTGGAGATTATGGCGGAGCGAACAAGACATTTAGAATAGCATCAACTGTATTATTTATCACAGGACTTATTTCGTTCTGTATATTCTATTTTGGAGCGGACTTTATAGTTACAGTTATAATGAAAAATAAGGGCGCATATGCCAGTATGGTGGCAATAGCACCAGCGCTTTTATTTGTACCACTTATGTCTTCGTTTAGAGGATATTTCCAAGGTAGAAGAGAAATGAGTAAGATTGCAATTTCTCAAATGGTAGAACAATTCTTTAGAGTTGTGCTAGGTATAGGAATTGCGTATTACTGGATGGTTAGCTTTGGACCTGAAAGAGGAGCTGCCGGTGGTGTTTTAGGAGCTGCTATAGGTGGATTTGCATCAATTGCATTTTTAATTATGGCTTATTTTAAAGGTTCAAAAGAACGTAAAGCTGAACTTGAGGCGAGTAAACATATTAAAGTTGAAAGCACAAAAACAATATTAAAAAGAATTTTATACGTTGCAATACCAATAACTATAGGTGCATGTGTTATGCCTTTAGTAAACATGGTAGATAGTATAGTTGTCGTAAGAAGACTTCAAGAAAGTGGTTTTGATGTAAAAACAGCAAACTCTTTATTAGGACAATTAACAGGTATGGCTATGGCAACAGTAAACTTACCAGTATTTATAGACCAAGCTATAGGTATGAGTTTAGTTCCATCTATTTCAGAGGCTTGTGCATTAAATCAACGTTCAAGAGCTAAGAAAGAGGCTAGAAACGGAATAAAAATGATTTTACTTATAGTATTACCTTGTGCTTTTGGATTAGCATCTCTAGCTACTCCAATAATGAATTTATTATATCCAGGTGAAACAGGAGCTATAGGACAAATGCTATTTGCATGTGCGCCTTCTGCTATATTCTTAGGATTAATATATGCACAAAATGGTATACTTCAAGGTATGGGTAAACCTATGGTTCCAGTTATTGCTTTAGCAATAGGTATGGTATTTAAAGTCATATTAAGTTATACTTTAACAGGAATACCATCTATAAATGTTTTCGGTTCAGCTATAGGTACTTTAACTGCATATGCAGTTGCATCATTAATTGAATTTATGTACATAAAGAAAACTCTAAATATGAGATTCTCTAAAAAAGAATTTTTAATAAAACCATTATTAACAGTAACAACTATGTTTGTAGCTGTTAAGATATGCTACGGTTTAGTATCAATGGTATTTGGAAATGCAATATCAACAGTAATTTCTATTATGGTTGGTGGAGTTGTTTATGTAGTAGTATTATTTGCTATTGGCGGAATGAAAAAAGATGAAATATTAATAATGCCAAAAGGTGAAAAAATATATAAAATGTTAAAAAAATTAAAGTTAATGAATTAGAATAGGAATAGATATTGAAATAAAGACAATAATTATAATGACATTGTTTTTGTAGTGTATTTACTAGGAGTGATAATATGGGTAAAATATCAATTGTAGGTTTAGGTCCTGGAGATTATTCTTTAATCAGCCAAGGAGCTTTAGAGTTATTACAGTCATCTGATAGAATTTTTTTAAGAACAGAAAAGCATCCTACTGTGGATCAATTAAAAAATCAAATAAATTATACAAGCTTAGATTATTTCTATGAAAAAGAAGAAAATTTTGAGAATGTATATTTTCATATATCTGAATTTATAATAGAACAAGCTAAAGAGGGCGACTTAGTGTACGCTGTTCCAGGGCATCCAAGGGTAGCAGAGAAGACTGTAGGCATAATAGAGCAGTTAGCTACTGAAAACAACATAGAAGTCGAAGTAATAGCTTCTATGAGCTTTGTAGATGCTATGTTTAACTTTTTAGCAGTAGACCCAGCAGATGGTTTTAGATTAGTAGATGCTTTTGAACTTGAAAATTCCCCTATTGATCCTAGAACTAATACAATCGTCACACAAGTTTACGATGAATTTATAGCATCAAATGTTAAGTTAAAATTAATGGATTACTATGACGATGAACAAGAGGTTTATATAGTTAATGGAGCTGGTATTAAGGGCTTAGAACAAAAAGTTCCAGTGAAACTATATGAAATAGATAGATATAGAGAGTTATTTGATTATTTAACTAGTCTATATATACCAAAATCTTCAAAAAAAATGTATAATACTGTATATGATTTACAATCAGTTATGAAAATCTTGAGAAGTCCAGATGGTTGCGAATGGGATAAGAAACAAACTCATGAAACCTTAAAAAAATCTCTAATAGAAGAAGCGTACGAAGTAAATCAAGCTATTGACAACGATGATATAGACGAGCTTATAGAAGAGCTTGGAGATGTGCTTTTACAAGTTATATTCCACTGTGAAATAGGAGAAGAAGAGGGATTTTTTAATTTAGGAGATGTAACTAGTGCAATATGTAAAAAGCTTATACATAGACACCCACATGTTTTCAAAAGAGAAGAGATCGATATGAACGAATTTGATAAGACATGGGAAAATCTTAAACGAGAAGAAAAGGGTGAGACTACTGTTACAGAAGGGCTAAAACGAATTCCAGTGTATTTACCAGCCTTGATGAAGGCTAAAAAGATACAAAAAAAAGCAGCTTTAGTAGGTTTTGACTGGGACGATATCGATGACGTTTATAAAAAAGTTGTTGAAGAATATCAAGAACTACTTGACGAATGTAAATCTGGGAATATAAAATACATAAAGGAAGAGTTAGGAGACTTACTATTTTCAATAGTAAATTTAGCGAGATTTTTAAAGGTAGATCCAGAAGAGGCATTAAATATTACGAATGACAAATTTATTAAAAGATTTGACTTTGTTGAGCAGAGTGCTATAAAATTAAACAAGAGACTGGAAGATATGACATTAGAAGAAATGGATGAACTTTGGGAACAGGCTAAATTTCAATAAATTTTAGAAGGAAATTTCTAGCGTGTATAGAACTAAGAATTAATGGGTTTTATACGATAAACAATTTAGGAGGTAAATATTGTGAATAAAGCTGAATTAGTATCAAAAATGGCAGAAAAAAGTGAATTAACAAAGAAAGAAGCTGAAATGGCTTTAAATGCTTTAATGGAATCAATCCAAGAAGCATTAGTATCAGGAGAAAAAGTTCAATTAGTAGGATTTGGAACTTTCGAAACTAGAGAAAGAGCTGCAAGAAAAGGTAGAAATCCAAGAAATCCAGAACAAGTAATTGATATACCAGCTTCAAAAGCTCCAGTGTTCAAAGCTGGAAAATCTCTTAAAGAAGCAATAAATCAAGCATAATATAAAATTTAGGTATTTAAACATCTAAACATTTAATAATACAGTATAGTAATTTTAAATAATTACTTTGCAAGAGATGAAAGAATATTTTTATAAAAAAGGACTAAGTAATTATAATGCTTAGCCCTTTTTTATTACTATTTTAGAGGAGACAAATATATGAGATTAGATAAATTTTTAAAGGTTTCAAGAATTATAAAACGTAGAACAGTAGCAAAGGATGCATGTGACAAGGGAATTGTTACAATAAATGGAAAAGTAGCTAAGTCATCTACAGAGGTAAAAATAGGTGATATACTAGAAATAACTTTCGGTGAGAAAAAAATGAAATTTAAAATAAATGAGATCAGAGAGCATGTTTTAAAAGCAGACGCAAAGGAAATGTACGAAATAGTAGAATAATATTAAAAAATCCTCAGTATATTTATATTAGTATATAAATAAATTTGAGGTGATAAAGTGGAACATAATATAAGTTTAAAAGGTAGATCGGATTTGTTAATATCAGGTGTAGAACACATATATTCCTTCAGTGATAAAAAAGTGGAAATACAAACTTGTGAAGGAAGATTGGTAATAGACGGAGAGGCGTTGGATATGAACAAATTAAACCTTGAAGAAAACGTAATAAGTGTTCAAGGAACAATAAACTCCATAGTCTATTCTAAATCTAAAAAAGCACAAGAAAGCTTTTTGAAAAAGGTTTTTAAATAAATGAATTATTTTATAGAAGATTTAAACGTATTTTATGCTACCATTTACGGTGGAATAGCGATAGGGATTTTATTTGATATTAACAGATCACTGAAAAATAATTTTAAATTTATAAAAAGAATATCATTTGTATTCGATATATTATTTTGGGCAATAGTCACATTGATTATTTTTATAGTTATAAATGCCACTAGTAAATTTGAACTGAGATATTATCATTTTATAGCTCTATTAGTTGGATTTGTTTTATATTACAATACTATAAGCAAATTCATACTTAGATTTAACAGCATAGTGATAAATTTTATTAAATCCTTTATAAAAAAGTTTGTATTAAGTATAGTCGGAATGTTGGAGAATTTGTATTACATTATAGTCTATTCAATACATCTTTTATTTGATATCATATTTTACATACCAAACATTGTTTTTATAAAAGGAAAGTCATCTAAAAGGCCTTTGGTAAAAAAGAAAATGAAAAAGGGTGTATAGTATGAACTTAAGAAAAAAATTCTCTGGTCAATGCATATTAATTTATATGTTTGTGTCTTTTATAACTTTTACTTTGATAGTCGGAGTCGTAGTTCAATTACAAAATATTAGAGATTACAAAGAGGAGATTTCTAGATTAGAATGTGAAATAAATGATACAGAGAACCAGATAAAAAATTTTCAAAATAATAAATCCTATAAAAATGATGATGAATTAGAACGTTTAGCAAGAAATCAACTAGGCATGGTTAAAAAAAATGAGATAATATACTTAGAAAAATAAATTTAGGAATTTAAATAACTAAATGGTAACTCTTTTGGGGTTGCCTTTTTTGTTTTATAATAAATACAATAAAGCTATATTAAAAATCTAGGAGGACAAAATGAAAATAGGAACTATAGACATAGGGACAAACTCTATGAGATTATTAACTGCTGTATATAAAGACAAAAAGATAATAGATAGAAAAAAGTATGTGAATACTACTAGAATAGGCCAAGGTGTAGATGACAAGGGATATATATCAAAAGAAGCTATAGATAGAAATATAGAGGCTCTGAAGGAATTTAAGGCTATTTGTGACAGTGAAGGCTGCGATTATATATACTGTATGGGTACCTCTGCTTTAAGAGACAGTAAAAATGCCAGTGAATTTATAGCCCTTGCAAAAAAAGAAACAGGAGTAGATGTAGAGGTTATCACTGGAGAGAGAGAATCTAACTTAGGATTTTTAGGAGTATTAGAAGGTGTAGAAAAAGAAGAATCGGAAGAAATCTTAGTTGTAGATATTGGAGGAGGATCTACAGAGTTTATAGTTGGAAATCAAGACGGCGTAAATTTCTGTAAAAGTGAAAATATAGGTGCTCTAAGATTAACAGAAAAATTTTTAAAAACAGAAATAGTAACTGATCAAGAATTAAACTACACAGTTGAATTCATAAATAAGACAATAGAAAATACAATAAATACAATTAAAAATAGAGATATAAAAAAATTAGTAGGTATAGGAGGAACAATTACATCTGTATCTGCAATCAATCAAAAATTAGAAGTATACTCTATGGAAAAAGTACACAACAGTAAAATATGCAAAAAAGAAGTAGACGAAATTCTACAAATGCTAAAGAATATGACATTAGAAGATAAAAAGAGACTAAATGGCCTACAACCAAAAAGAGCGGATATTATAACAGCTGGTGTAGTAATTTTAGATATAATAATGGAAAAGCTAGAATTAAATGAAATAATTGTAAGTGAATACGATAATTTGGAAGGCTTAATGTGTCAAATGGCAAAAAAGATGTCTTAAAGTTTTTTGATTTTAGGTACTAGAAATGACAAATTAATTTCTCCTGCTTTGCTACAATCTATGTAAACAAAGGAGGAGATTTTTTATGGACAGAACAGCGACCATTAAAAATAAGGGTTTTAATTACAGCAATCTAAAGCTCTCGAAAATGTTTGATTCAAAAGTTGTAATTTTTATGATAATTGGATTTTTATTAAGCAGATCAATTTTAATAGATGGTATTGCTCCATTAGGATTAGCTTTTTTCTTATATATATGTAGATTTGATAAATATAAAGTACAGGTTTTTATAGCAGTTCTGCTGGGGACTTTACTATCTTTTAACGAAGTATCTATAATAGCTAAATATGTTGTTTGTGCCAGTATAATAATGATTTTCAGTAAAAAAATAAAAGAAGTTACTGAATTATTAAAATTGAGTTTGATTGGATTTTTAATAGTATTGCCAGTATCTATGATATGTACTTTAACTACAGATATAAGCTTATATAGCTTTATTGTAGTTGGAGTTGAATCTGTTATAGTATTTACATCAATTTTTATATTTGCCTATGGTATAAAGTTTTTAGTATCCAACCAAAACAAAATGAGCATAAAAACAGAAGAGATAATATCTATCAGTTTATTAACAACTTTCAGTATCATGGGAGTGGGGCAGATGGCTATATTAGGTGTTTCGTTAAGAAGTGTTTTAGCGACGATTTTCATATTAATATCAGCTATTGTAGGAGGCGCTAGTATAGGTTCATCTTGCGGGGTAATAGTTGGACTTGCTTTTATTATTAATAATGCTATATCTGCCATATACATGGGAATATACGCATTTGCAGGTCTAATAGGTGGGGCCTTCAACCGAGTGAACAGATATTTATGTGTTTTAGGATATGTGCTAAGTTGGATAATTATATTTGCTTATACATCAGGATTGGAGTCAAATATAAATTCGATAAGAGATATTTTAATAGGAGCCTTGATTGTATCAATTCTTCCAAAGACATTTTTTGAAAGAGTTGAATCGGCTATAAAGATAAATATAAATACATCTCAATCGATAAACGATTACATAGTTAGAACTAAAGAACTTACAAACAGTAAATTAATAAATATACAAAGAGCTTATAGCGAGCTTGCAAATACATTTGAAAAAATAAGACAAAAAGACGAAATAATAAATCAAAATGATATAGCTCAGCTGATAGACATGGTTTACAAAGATGAATGTTCATATTGTAGTATGAAAAAGGTCTGTTGGGAGGTCAGATTTAATAAGACATATACGTTGATGTACAATATGATACAGAATCTAGAGGAGGGGCAGCTTACCGTTGATGCAATACCAGAGGAATTTAAAAAATCATGTATGAATCCAGAGCAGATTATAAAAATTTCAAACTACTACTATAAAATGTTTGCTCTTAATTACGATTGGAGTATGAAGTTTGAAGAAGGTAGAAAATTAATAGCTGACCAAATTAGGAATATATCTAAATCTATAAAGGATCTATCAGATGATTTAGAAATGAGTACGATGTTAGATTTAACTAAAGAAAAGAACTTATTAGATGAGCTTGAAAGAAACAACATCATAGTAAACAAGCTCAACTATCTAACTAAGGGAAAAAATGAATTTAAGATAACTATAGATAAAAATACATGTACGAATGGAGGTTTATGTGATCAAAAATTAATAAAGATAATATCAGATTATTTAGGAGAACAATTATCAGCACAAAAATATGGATGTAACATATACAAAGATACTTGCAAAATAGTTCTCACTAAGGCAGAAAAATTTACTGCTACAACACAAGCTCTTTCATTATCTAGAGATGGACATGTGTTATGTGGAGACAATTATACCTATATGGAGATTGATAATGGGCAGTATATGATGGCCATATGCGATGGCATGGGAAAAGGTAAGAGAGCCTATGATGAATCTTCTACAACTATTGATATATTAGAAAAAATGATCGAAGCTAGAATAGATAATGAAATAGTGATAAAAACAATAAATAATATGCTTTTACTTAGTAATTCAGATGAAATTTTTTCAACGTTAGACCTTGG
>NZ_JBJDXL010000157.1:0-3703 GCF_051866655.1 Intestinibacter sp. | reverse complement strand
GGTGAAAATTGGTTGATTTATTTCCTGAAAAAATTAGATACTTATAATCCAAAGGAGATCATAGACAGGATAATTAACAGAGCTATAGAGCTACAACTTAATAATATTGAAGATGATATGACAGTCATGGTAACTAAGATAAATAGGTTAGAATAAGACTGTTTTTAATAAAAATTGAACGTGTTCCGAGTTATCTACAGGTTGTGTGTAAAACTTGCTGATAACTGTTAATAAATAGATTAAAAATGTTGATAAGTAAAAAAATAATTCACAATTAGGTAATAAGTACACAAGCATGCAAGAGTTGGAAAAACTCAATTATAAAGTCGGAAAACGCTTGTTGATATGTTGATAAGATTGTGGATAACTTAATTATAAACTGTATAACTAATAAAAACTGAATAATAAAATAAAAAAAAGTCATCCTAATATTAAGTAATTATAAGAAAGGATGACTTTTTATGAGCAAAAAGTTAAATTTGATAGCTATTATAATATTTTCGTTGATTTTTACAACAGGTGTTTTTTATAAAATAAATAAATTTGAGCGAAACGAAGATATATATGCACAGGCTGCTTCTATTTCTGATGATCAGGAAAGTCAAAAGAATAGTGAAGAGCAATCTAATTATAAATCTGTGACTTGGAATCTACAGAATTTATTCAAATCAGATGATGCTTGGGAAAGGGAATTAGCCAAGTTTGAAAATGATATTAAAGAGCTAGAAAACTATGTTGGTAAAGTCACTAAGTCGAAAATACATTTCATATCAGCTCTTAAAATAAAGGAAAAATTGGATATAAGAATAGATAAATTGTATGCTTATGCAAAGCTAAAAAGGGATATAAATAAAGACTCTTACAAATGTTTAGATATGATAGATAAAGTAAATAAAGTAGATTCTAAATATAGCAAAATAAGCTCTGACTTAGAATTAGAAATACTTAAATTATCCGATGCTACATATAATAAATATCTAAAAAACAGTAAAGTAAATAAAAAATACAAAACGTATTTAGAAGAAATACGAAAAAGTAAGGACCATTATTTAGATGAAAAATCAGAGAATATACTTAGTAAGCTAGGAAATATAGCTTCATTGCCTTCGAATATATACGATTTATTTAGCAATATGGATAAAAGTAGTGAAAATTCTCCATCTGAGTATTCTAGTAAAATTAAATCAACAGATAGAGAAGCTAGAAAAGAAGCTTATACAAATGAATTTATACCTTATAACGATAATATAAATACTTTGTCAGGTTTACTAATAGGTCAAGTGAATAAAAATGTATTTTATTCTAACGTGAGAAATTATAAATCAAGCTTAGATATGTACTTAAGTAATGATGAAGTCGATTCTAAAATATACAATAATTTAATAGATACAGTAAGTAAAAATAAAAATAGTCTGCATAAATACGTTTCTTTGAGGAAAAAATTATTAAACGTAGATAAGGTTCATTACTACGATATGTTTGTGCCGATAGCTCAGCCTGATAATAGTGATATAGATTATGGAGAAGCTATCTCATTGACTTACTCAGCGCTTTCGCCATTAGGTAAGGAGTATGAAGATATAATTTATAAAGCTTTTAATGAGAACTGGATAGATGTTTATTCTGATAAGAAAAAGGTAGGAGGTGGATATTGTTTATCTGTATATAATAATCATCCATATATACTGCTTAATTACGATAATTCGCTGGATTCAGTATCTACTTTAGTACATGAGCTTGGACATGGAGTTTATGGGTACTTAAGTGAGAAAAATCAAAGCTACTATAATTCAAAACCATCGATATTAACTCATGAGATTGCATCAACTACAAATGAGGTATTACTATATGAATTTTTAATAAAAAATGCAGGTGATAATAATCAAAAGGCATACTATATATCTCAATATTTAGATTTTATAAAAGACACATTATACACACAAACTATGTATGCTGAATTTGAAAGAGAAATCCATAAATTAGTTGAAAATAATCAAAGTGTAAATACGTTGGTATTAAATGATCTTTGGTCACAACTATTAAAAAAATACTATGGAAATGATTTTGAGGTGGATGATCTTTCTATGATTGGCTGGTCTAGGATACCACATTTTTATAATAGCTTTTATGTGTATAAATACGCTACAGGGTGTAGTAGTGCCATTAGCTTTTCTCATGATATATTAAATAATGGCCCTGAAAATTATATAAATTTCTTAAAAAAGGGTAGCTCTGATAAACCGATAAGCCTGTTAAAATCCAGTGGCGTTGATTTAGCTAGTGAAAAATCAATACAAACGACAATAGATAAATTTAATAAGTTACTAGATGAACTAGAGAAGTTGACTGTAAATTAAAGTGACAAAAATATATTATTACGGTAGAATAGTATGTAAATGTGAAAGTTTATTTAATAATAAATTCAAGAAATATTTTGTATAGGATTAATTTTGGAGGGAGAAGAGGCTATATGCAAAGGAAAATAAAAAAGGCTGTAATACCAGCTGCAGGACTAGGTACAAGATTTTTACCAGCAACTAAGGCACAACCAAAAGAAATGTTACCAATAGTCGATAAACCAACTTTACAATATATAATAGAAGAAGCAGTCGAATCAGGAATAGAAGAAATACTTATAATCACAGGTAAAAATAAAAAATCTATAGAAGACCATTTTGATAAATCAGTTGAGTTAGAATTAGAATTAGAACAAAAAGGTAAGACAGAATTACTAGAAATCGTTAGAGATATATCTAAAATGATTAATATATACTATATAAGACAAAAAGAACCTAGAGGACTAGGTGATGCTATTTACTGTGCAAGAAGTTTCATAGGGGATGAACCTTTTGCAGTAATGTTAGGAGACGATATAGTAGATAATGATGTTCCATGCTTGAAACAACTGATGTCAGCATATGAAGAGTATAGAACAACTATATTAGGTGTACAAGCTGTTCCGCCAGAGGATGCAAATAAATATGGAATAATCGATGCAAGATATATAGAAGACGGTGTTTACAAAGTTAAGGATCTAGTGGAAAAACCAGAACCAGGAAAGCAACCATCTAACATAGCAATATTAGGTAGATATATAATAACTCCAGAAATATTTGAAATTCTTGAAAATCAAGAACCAGGAAAGGGTGGAGAGGTTCAATTAACAGATGCATTAAAAACTCTATCAAAGAAAGAAGCTATGTATGCATATGAGTTTAAAGGAAGAAGATATGATGTTGGAGATAAGTTAGGATTTTTAGAGGCTACAGTAGATTTTGCTTTAAAAAGACCTGAGCTTAATCAACCATTTATGGAATATCTAAAGAAGGTATGTAGTGGATCAACTTTTGAAAAGGAAGTAGCAGCAGCTGGAGATTCAAATGTTGATAACGATAATGCTGAAAAATAGAAAGAGGTAAAAAAATTGGCTAAAAGTAGACAAGCTAAAATGAATAAAATAATTGCCATTGGAATAGCAGTAGTATTGATTGTAACAAGTATTACTACTTTGATAAGTGTTATTTCATGGTATTTATAAAAAATGCAAGATAGAGGTCATCGCGTAAATATGTGCGGTGGCCTTTTCTATTTTTTTATTTTCTAGGAAATGCTTTTTTGTTATTTGTAAATGTTTTCTATTAAAAAAAATTAAAGGAAACCGTATTTATTAAAATTAAATAGTAGACATTAAAAGTAAATAATG
>NZ_JBJDXL010000156.1:0-5576 GCF_051866655.1 Intestinibacter sp. | reverse complement strand
TTCTAGCTTCATCTATTAAGATTGAGTCAACTTCATCGACGATAGCGTAGTTTAATTCTCTTTGAACTCTTTGTTCTTTGTGAATTACCATGTTGTCCTTTAAGTAGTCAAATCCGTATTCGTTGTTAGTTCCGTATGTGATATCACATTCGTATTGTTTTCTTCTTACTTCAGGAGTTTGTCCATGAACTATAACTCCTACAGTAAGTCCTAGGAATTCGTAAATTTTACCCATATCTTCTTTATCACGTTTTGCTAAGTAATCATTTACTGTAACAACGTGTACACCTTTACCTTCAAGGGCATTAAGATATACAGGTAATGTAGCAACTAATGTTTTACCTTCACCTGTTTTCATTTCGGCGATTCTACCTTGATGTAAAACCATCCCCCCTATAAGCTGTACCTTGTAGTGTCTTAATCCTAAGACTCTCTTAGAAGCTTCTCTAACGGTAGCAAAAGCTTCTGGTAGTATGTCATCTAATGTTTCACCTTTAGCTAATCTTTCTTTAAAGGTATTTGTCATACTTTTTAATTCTTTATTAGTCATGGCTTCGAATTGTGGTTCCATAGCGTCTATTTTGTCTGCTATTTTTCCAAATGCTTTTAATTCTTTTCTGTCAGCCATGTTGAATAAGTTATCTAAAAAACCCATAGTTTCGCATCTCTCCTCATTGCATAAATTATACTATTATACATTTTAACATAAAATTTTAATATTTAATATTAAATATTGACTCATTTGTTAAATTTAATACTATTTTAATTCATTTTATTCTGTTTCATCATAATCCTCTGGTAGATAAATTCCTGTGTCCTCAAAACTCAGTTTATCTACACTTTTCAGTTTTCTATTGATCTGTCTAGTTCTAGTTCCTACAAGCTTATCTATCTCTGAGCTCGCTTGGTTTAATTTATTTTGTGCCGAATTAAGAACCGTTTCAAATTTAGAAAACTCAGTTTTCACCGCACCTAGTATCTTCCAAACTTCACTCGAGTGCTTTTCTATAGCTAGACTTCTAAATCCCATTTGCAAGCTATTTAAAAGCGCAACTAATGTAGTAGGCCCTGTTATATTTACTTTATAATCTCTCTGTACAAGCTCAACTAAGCTTTGATTTTTAAGAACCTCTGCGTAAATCCCCTCTGTAGGCAAGAACATCAATCCAAAATCAGTCGTGTTAGGTGGGTCTATATATTTATCTCTTATATCCTTAGCCGATTTTTTTATAAATTTCTCTAAATTCTTAGATGCTATATCAATAGCTGCCTGATTCTGACTATCGTATGCATCCAATAATTTATTATACACTTCTAACGGAAATTTTGCATCTAGTGGTAGGTATATCATTTCGTTATCATAGTCTTTGCCTGGAAGCTTTATAGCAAATTCTACAGTTTCTCTAGAACCCTTTTTAGTTATTACATTCTTTTCATACTGCTCTGGAGATAAAAATTGTTCTAATATTCTCTCTAGCTGTACTTCTCCTAACACACCTCTAGTCTTCGTATTTGAAAGTACCTTCTTCAAATCGCCTACTCCAGCTGCTAGGTTTTGCATTTCACCAAGGCCTTTATGTACTTCTTCAAGTCTCTCGCTTACCATTTTAAAGGATTCTCCAAGTCTTTTTTCTAGAGTACTTTGAAGCTTTTCATCTACTGTAACTCTCATCTTCTCTAGATTATCCTCAGTTGCCTTTGTAAGCTCTGTGAATTTTTCATTTTGTAATTTAGTTAAATCATCTATACTAGCTCTCAAATTGTAATTAAATGCATCTAATGTTCTCTCCATAGTTCTTGAATAGGTATCAAATTGATTTTTTTGTAGGTTAGATAAATCAATCATATTCGATAATATAGAAGAACTTAATTTTTCAATAGAGCTACCTATTTCTGTTCTATTCGATTGCTCATTTTTTCTAGATTCTTCTCTATTTATTGTGAATTCTTCTCTAAGTGCCTTTTCCACTGAAATCAGCTTTTGCTCCATATTTCTTTGAATAGGATCCATATCTACACTTTTAGGTTTAATTGTTATATAAATATTTACAACCAATAATATTATAATAACAATCAATAAAGCTTCTACCATTTCATCTACTCCTTTCCTTTTTATTTACAGTATTATATTTTAACATTAACATAAAATCTATGCTATTTTAATATACTAAATTTAATTTTAACTTAAAAAAGCTATCGATAATTTCTTATCGATAGCTTGTAATACTCAAACTTTCATTAATTTATCTAGCAAGACTACTATTCATGTTCAATTAATCCATAACCGCCATTTTCACGTTTATAAACAGTTGAAATTTCATCTGTGTCTATATTTCTAAACATATAGAAATCATGTCCTATTAATTCCATTTGTAATACAGCTTCTTCTGGACTCATTGGTTTCATATCGAATTTTTTATGTCTTTCAATAACTATATCGAATTCACCGCTTTGTTCTTCACTAGCATCAGTTTCAATATTTTGGAATCTAATACTTTCTTGTCCTTTAGCTTGATATTTTCCTTTTAATTTGTTTTTGTATCTTCTTAATTGTTTATTAAGTTTATCATAAACAACGTCAATTGCTGCGTATAGGTTTTCTTCACTATCTTCAGCTCTTATTATAGGTCCATTTATAGGGATTATTGTTACTTCTATTTTTTGTTTTGCTTTTCTAGCACTTACAGTAACCTTTACTTCTGTGTCTTCATGAAGATAACGGTCTAATTTACCTAATTTGTCTTCTACAGCCCCTTTGATACCATCTGTAAGTTCTATTTTCTTTCCTGTTATTAATATTTTCATAAGAACAGCTCCCTTCACTACGTAAAGTTCATAGGTTCATATTTATGTACTTCACTATTATGATAAATTTTTTATGTTTTATATTATATTCTCCATTAGTTTTAAATATCCTTTTAATTTTTAATTTTTTTTTATATATTTTTTCAATATAAATTTACACAATAAAATATTTTGTCTAAATGTGAATTAAATTGTGCACAAACCCTGTGTATAATGTGGATAACTTTGTTGATAAGTCTATAAATCCCTATTTTTCAACGTTCTATCAAATTGATATATTCACAGTACATATGTTTTTCTGTGGTTAATTAAAAAAATCTAAAAAAAACTGCGACAATATTGCCGCAGTCATCTTTAGGTTTATTTTAGGAAATTACATTGGTTTTTAATTTTAATTATTCTTTTATAAGTTCAACTTCTACTGGTATAGTTTTTTCTACACCTTCACCATTTATAAGCTTAACAGCAGTTTCTACTGCAGTTTGTCCCATAAGGTCAGGTTTTTGAGCTACTGTTGCAGCCATTTTACCATCTTTTATTGCTGTTAAAGCATCGTCAGTTGCATCAAATCCAACTACTACTATATCTTTACCACCTATAGCTTCTACTGCACCAAGAGCCATTTCATCATTATGAGCAAATACACCTTTTATATCTGAATTAGATTGAAGCATATTTTCCATAACAGTCATACCTTCAGAACGGTTGAAGTTAGCAGTTTGTTTAGTTACAACATCTAATTTTTCATCTGCTACTTCATGGAATCCAGCTCCACGATCTATAGTAGCACTAGCACCAGAAACACCTTCTAATTCAGCAACCTTTGCACCTTCACCAACTAATTCAACTAAGTATTCAGTTGCCATTTTAGCACCTGCAACGTTGTCAGAAGCTATTGCACAATCTACATCTACACCATTTACTGCACGGTCTACAGATATAACCTTTATACCTTTAGCTATTGCATCTTCTACTGCTGGTGCAACTGCATCAGAGTCAACTGGATTTACTATTAAAACACTTATGTTTTTTGATATTAAATCTTCAATGTCACTTGTTTGTTTTGCTGCATCATCACCAGCATCTACTACTATTAATTCTACATCTGCTTCTTTAGCTTTTTCTTTTGCACCTTCACTTAATGTTACGAAGAATGGATTGTTTAATGTAGATACAGAGAATCCTACACTTCCATTTCCTACAGCTTCTGCTGAGCTTCCTGAAGTAGATCCTTCACCTTCTACACTACAACCTATTAAAGAAAACGATAATACTGCCGCTGCTGCAAGAGCAACTAATTTTTTGATTTTCATAACCTTTACCCCCTGTATATTTTTAATAATTTTTTTATAGACTTTGATTAACGTTTACGGTCTGATAATACTGCTATTAATATAACTATACCTTTTACTACATCTTGATAGTAAGAAGATACACCTAATATATTTAAACCATTGTTTAATACTGCTATTATTAGAACACCTACAAATGTTCCCCATATTCTTCCGCGTCCACCATTCATACTAACGCCACCAAGTGCAACTGCTGCGATTGCATCTAGTTCGTATCCACTACCTAGAGTAGGTTGTGCTGAATTAAGACGAGATAAAAGTATTAAACCTGCCATAGCTGACATCAATCCAGAAATTGCATATGCAGCTATTTTTGTACGATCTATATTAACACCTGCTAATTTAGCTGATTTCCAGTTACTACCTGTAGCGTATATTCTACGTCCAAATGTAGTTTTTTCTAATACAAACATAAATATTGCGAAAATTACTATGAATAATATAACTGGTAGTGGAATTCCTAATATAGCTCCTTTTCCTAAGAATTTTAATAGGAAGCTACTTCCTAAGTTTGAAATTGGTTTTCCATCCATGAATATCATAGTTGCTCCACGGAATACTGTCATTGTAATCAATGTAGCTATGAATGGTTGTAAACGTCCTTTTGTTACAAATATACCACTTATTGCACCAAACACAACACCTATTACAAGAGCTATTATCATAGCTAAAGCTACTGGTGTTCCATTAACTATTAAACTAGCACAAATTGCTGTAGTTAACGCTAAAACTGAACCAACTGATAAATCTATTCCTCCAGTTAAGATAACACAAGTCATACCAAAAGCAATCAATCCATTTATAGAAGATTGTCTAAGTAAAGATAAAAAGTTATCTACTGTTCTAAATTCTGGACTTATAAAACTTATAACTACTACTAAAAGAACTAAAGCTATAAGCGCCCCCAAGTCTTGCACGCGGTTTATTAATTTATTATTTTCCATTTAGATCTCCTCCTGTTGCCAAAATCATGACATTTTCTTGATTTGCATCTTCTTTATTTATAATACCTGTTATTTTTCCTTCACTTACTACCATAACTCTATCAGACATACCTAAAACCTCTGGAAGTTCTGAAGATACCATAATGATAGCTACTCCTTTTGCTGCAAGTTCATTGATGATATTGTAAATTTCTTTCTTAGCCCCTATATCTACACCTCTTGTAGGTTCATCTAATATTAATACCTTTGGATCTGTATAAATCCATTTTGCAAATACTACCTTTTGTTGATTACCACCACTTAAGTTATTGCATTCATGTTGTGGTCCAAAGCATTTTATTTTTAATTCTTCTATTCCTCTTTTTACTAAATCTTGTTCTTCTTTCTTTTGTATAACTCCATTTTTAGAAATTCTTCCAAGATTTGCTAGAGAAATATTTTTCATAATACTTTCTTCTAGCATTAGACCTTCTAC
>NZ_JBJDXL010000155.1:0-5595 GCF_051866655.1 Intestinibacter sp. | reverse complement strand
TCTAGATCATCCTTTAATAAATCTAAGAATGATGGAGGAGAAAACTCTATATCCTCTTCTTTTATATTATTAATAATATATGTTACTTTTATCATGCTAAAATCTAAAGGTTAATTGAGTTTGTTTTTCTTTCTTCGGAGTATATTCTTCTCCAGCCAGTAACTTGTTTAATCCTTCTTCATCTAAAGTTATATATCCATTAGTAGATTTATCATTAGCCCATTTTTCTTCTACAGTTCCCTTTAATACTAAAGTAAATATTTTAGCATCTTCCTTTCCTTCGAAAATTCTAATAAGTCTACCTACTCTTTGAGTATTTTTAGTTTGAGAACTATCGTAACCAAGAATAATTCCAATAGATGCTTCTGGGCAATTAAATCCAGCATCTAGTTTATAAATAGAATTTATTACTCCAGCTCCAGGTTTTAAGAAATCTTCTAAAGTAGCTCTTCCTTCTTTTTTAGAAGTTTTACCACTATATACTTTACCGTATTTAATCTTTTCAGCCATTTCTATAGTACTACTAAAGGTAATACATTTTCTATTACTATATGCTTCTAAAATTCTATTGGTAATTTCTATTTTCTTAGGATGGCTAGATATAAATTTCTTTCTTTTTTGAAGATTACTAGTAAATTGATAAACCATTGGTTTAACTATTTTTCTAAACTCTTCCCTCTTAGAATATTCTGGACATCTATCTTTAATGAATTGTTCCATGTGTCTCCATCCATCTTGTCCTGTAAAACTCATACATAATGAAAAATTGTAATCAAAAAATGCAAAAGCTTCATTAAATCTCTGATTATATTCATTATATTCTGCTAGATCTACATCTAATAATATTTTATATTCTTTAAATGTAGAAATCCAGTTATTATTTACTGCTTCATCCATAGTTATAGTATCTACTACTGGGCAGAATTGCAATAAATAATTATGCATTCCATCCACTCTTATTAGAGTAGCAGTTAAACATAATAACATTTTATATTTAACTACAGAGAATACTTTTATCAGAGTTTCAGCTAAACAGCGATGAACTTCATCAATTATTAAAAGATCAGTACGGTATTCTTCTTCTTTAGATGTTTTAAACATAGTTACAACTTCACAGTTATAACTAAATCCCCAATCAGTTATTTCAGCATTCCATTGTTTTACTAGAGCATCATTAGGAACTACTATAAGGACTTTTTTAGTTGGATTTTTACTAATAAATCTTTTTATAGATAATAATGCAATTCGAGTCTTTCCCACTCCAGTAGGAGCTATTACTACTCCATTACATTTATTATCAATCCATTTTTGAACACTTAAACTTTGTCTTTCGTCTCTAGTCATAATAAAAATATCTCCCCTAACTGCACTCCTATGGAATTACCCAATGGTCTGTTTCCGTTCCTGGATCAAGGGCTCAGGTTTGGGAGATTCCTACTATAGCCCTTTATTCAGATAAACACCATAAACATAGAATATTGTTCAGGTGATATTTTATAAATTAAACTACTATAATATAATAATTTAATTCCTAAATTTAAAATCATTTTCCTAATGTAATTCCTTTAAACTTAGCGACTTCATCCAGCTGACTAACTCTAGCCTCCCACTGACTAATATGGAATCGTACTTCGTCACTAAGTGCAAACAAGATTATATTTCTAAGAGTTTTAAGTTGATCTGTAGTCAATTCAGAATACTTCTTGCTTCTTAGGGAAGTCATTGCTTTTAATTGAGCAAAGCTTAATCCTTTAGGAGTAATATAAATATTAATATCAGGTTTAGTTAAACCTAATCTCTCTTTAACTACTTCAACTCTATCTCTAGTGGTTCCATCCTCATTTTTCTCTGTTAAATCTTTAAGCTCTTGCTGAGTAAACCAAAGTCCTTGTTTGAGAATGAAAGATAATGTGATATGTTGTTTATTGAAATAACCTAAACGATCAATACATCCATCAATAATTAAACTGATAGGAATATCCTTAAATTCATCTGGGCATCCACCTACTATTGTAGAAATAGGAATATTATTAGTATCAGGAATACTGTCTTTATTGTTATCTAAGATAGTTCTTACATCAGATAAGAATGTAAAACGCGGTTTACCTTTTTCCTGCTCTAACCAACGTAAGAATAACTCACAATTGCATCTTGCAATCTGATCCTTAATAATATCCAAAAGTAAATATCTTCCAGGATTTTGTTTATCCTGATTATATAACATAGACATACAATGGTTATAGAACTTCTTGAGCTGTTTCTCATCAGCATCAATAAGTCTAATTTCCTCTTGCATCATTACACCATTTACCTCTTTTTTCTCACCTTTCCAAATAAAATTCTTAATGTCTGTTTTCTTGGATGCCATTGCCTCTTCCAATCTCTCTCTTATAATTGTCATATATAAATATTAATTATTAATTTTTCATAATTGTATCTTTTAAAATTATTAATCTCAAATAAATATAATACTGTTACGTTTTTCCTCTCTTTCAAAACTAATGAATTTATCAATAGTATATTTATAAGGAACACAGTCATTACGTATAGAGTACAGCTCTCCAGCTGATATTTTTTCATATCTTAGATACCCAATAGTACCTAATTTAATTGGTTCAGAGTTCCAGTTAGGAAACTTAGTACATAATATATATTTACCAGTATTTAAATCTTGAAATACATATTTTACATAACCTCCTAATTCTCTTCTCCCTGCTAATAATTTAGCATAAACTTTTTTCTCATTCAAAGTTTTCTCAGTTCATCTTCTTGATAATCTACACACCCATATTTAGCATAATCTGCTACCATATTTTCTTGTCCCTTAAAGCATGGATAAAGTAAACATATTTTACATCCTCTAGCTGGATATTTCCATTCTTTCTTATGTAAATCTTTTGTTTCCTTTTCTTTGGCTTTACCTGTAAGTATAGGATCTTCTTTATAACTTTTCTTCATTTAGATTTCCTTTTAGGTTTATAATTAACACAGAAATCTATAGCTTTTGATAAAGCATTACTGTATGAAGTGAAACTACTATAAGTACAACCTTCATCTTTATTATTAAGCCAAGTCATTTTATCTTCAGAGCCTATTCTTACTCCAGCTGTCCATTCATGCTTACCTAGATGTAGAACTGGAAATATTCCAATTCTAAAACCTTTTTTCTCCCACTCTTCTATTTCCATAATTATTTAAATAATAACAAGAGTGTAAGGGATGCACCGATTGTACATCCCCCAATAACTAATATATTTTGTCTTTTTTTATATTGACTTAATTCTTTATTAGTATTTAATAAAGTAGTTTTATTAATATTATTAATAGCCTGTAAATTAGTTATTTGTAGGTCTTTTACTATTGTAGATTGATTTAATATAGAACTAATCTCTTCTTGTATAGTATATTTAGAATCTAATTGAATATTTAAAGATTTAAGTTTTTGATGCTCTGCAAAAATAAGATTAGTTTGTTTTAATTGAGAAGAAGTAATTACTATTAAAGAATCAGAAATTATTCTTGGATAAGTAGTTTGAGAAAAACAAAATATCTTCGGAAATATACTGATTAGTAATATCGTTAGAATCTTTCTCATAAATATTGTTTATTTTTACTATAGTTGAATCTACTTTACTAATTTCCTTTAATAGACTATCTACTTTGTTTTTTAATAATTGATTAGCATTATCTAGTGAATTATTAATTACTAATAATGAATCAATATTAGTTATATCCGTTTTCTTTCCTCCATTGTAGTAACAATATATAACTACAATATTAGTTATTACTAGAAGGAACACAACCAAGATTGCTAACTTCCTGTTCATGTTTCTTTCTCCATTTTATTTCAGCATCATTATATCCTTTGATATATTTGCCTGGACATCTTTTAAAGTCTTTCTCAAATGTATCTGTAACGCTGTTAAGAAGGTCATCTGTCGCAAATTTATAGTTATCAAGAGTCATTACTATACTTGTATTCTTACATTTAAGTGCTCTACCAATAGCTTGTAATCTGCCAATCTTCTGATTATATTTATCCATATCTTGCTCATGACAGATTGATAATCCAATAGAAAGAATAGCTTTAGGTTCCTCTATATGACAAAACTCATCTCTATCTTCTGGAATAATTTCCATATAATAATCAGAGTAAGTTACATTCTGAATCATAGCACAGATAGTATAATCTCTTTCTAAACCTTTAAAATCAACAAATTTTCCTTCTTTGATAATCTTTTTCATAATTCTTTTAAATTAAAACATTTCTATCTTTGTATTCATTTTCATGTACAAAATCTAGAAACTGAATAGCATCATATTTATATGGTATAAAATCTTTAGTTTCTGGATCATACCATTCAGACTTACCTGCATAAATTTCCTTATATCTAAGAAATCCTCTATCGTCTATTTTTATAAGAGGAGTATCCCAATTAGGAAATTTAGTACATAGTATAAAATGAGCTTCTCTGTCTAGATCTTGAAACACATATTTTATATATCCACAGTCGTCTCTAAATGCTTTTAGTTTAACGCGTAATGTGTCTTCCAATTAGGTTTAATTAATAAATAATGATTCCTAATCTCTTTAACTTCTACCTAAATCTTTATAAAAATCAAGAATAGCATGTTGTTTACGAAGCCAAGAAGCCTCTTCTTTTGCCATATCAGCAACTGTACGTGATACAGACTCCTCTTCCCAATAATGTTATCTCTAAAGTTTTTTATCTTTAGATTCTATAGATTTTATTCTCTATAGTTCCGCATATATATTCACCTTCGGCTTACCCGTTAAGGGCAGATCACTCTTGGAAGTATTTTATTCTTTACATAATTGATATTCTATACTATGCTTAATAGATCTAGTTCTTGCAGATAAAGCACCTTTGAAGAAGTACTTAGGATTTAAGTAATATACTGATTTATAATTCTTATCCTTTATTAACATATCTTTTTTTACTAAAGATGTAAAAGCATTCTTTACAGTACTTTCTGCTAATTTAGTCTTTTGCATTATTATATCTTTCAATTGTTTATCTACTGTAACTTTATTTCCTGGTAAATCTAATTCTTTATCATCATAATATATTGAATATCTCCAACAGACACTTAAAACATTATTTTCTGCTTTTGATAAACAGTAAAATTCTTCGTTATCTTGAAGATATACTTGACAAAATTGATCTAGAGATACCTTTTTTATAGTCTTAATTTCTGAACTTAGGATTTCTCCACCTTCTCCAATTACTGTATTTTCTTGTACTATCATAATTTATTTAATACTTATTGTTTATACTAACAAAGGTAATACTAAAATTTAGGACTACCAAATAAAGTACCAAATAAATTTAGTTAAAAATTGTTAATACTTAAAAATTAGTATTTTAATCTGTCTAGTCAGATTTACAGTCTGTGTACACAGACTGATTGTCTGTCAGGACAGACTAGCTATTCCTTCATGGAAGTGAATAATCGGAGTTTATATATATTTTAATACGGAATTTTATACTAGTAGATAAGTATTCTCTATCTTATCTTTTTACTATAAAAAATATAGAAATTTAGTAAAGTTTCAACTTCTATGCTGTACGG
>NZ_JBJDXL010000154.1:0-5623 GCF_051866655.1 Intestinibacter sp. | reverse complement strand
AGGCGGTGTTTTATGAATTATCTAAAAAAAATGTTATTAAATGAATTACCTGAATTTAAAGACTACACTTTAAATTTTTTAAATGGAAATATATCAAAAATGCAGTATAAAAGCTTCTCTGGAGGATACGGCGTATATGCCCAAAGAGATAAAAAATCATTTATGATAAGACTTAGAACCTCATGTGGAGTTATCTCTAGATGTCAGCTACATACGATATACCAAATGGCAAATAATCATAATTTAGATTCTATACACTTGACAACTAGACAGGCTATTCAATTACACGATTTGGATATCGATGCAGTAGTAGATATCATGAAAGACGGAATAGAAAAATGTATATTTACAAGAGGCGGTGGTGGAAATTACCCTAGAAATGTAGGATTGTCACCTTTATCTGGAGTTGATGTCGAAGAGAGCTTCGATGTAACTCCATATGCCCTAGCTACTGATAAATATTTTTTGAGCAAAATGACGACTTACCATCTTCCTAGAAAATTTAAGGTCTCTTACTCGAGCTCTGACAAGGATTTTGCACATGCAACTGTACAGGATTTGGGATTTGTCGCTACTACTAAAAACGGCAAACATTATTTTAAGGTATATGTTGGAGGAGGTCTCGGCAAAAATCCACGTCTTGGCATAAAGCTTCCAGAATTAGTAAATCCTTCAGATGTTCTTTATTACGTTGAAGGTCTTACAGAATTTTTTGCAAAAGAGGGAAATTACGAAAACAAACATAGGGCTAGGATAAGATATTTAGTAGAGGATTTGGGAGAAAAGGAATTTTTAAATAAATTCAAAAAATACGTAGATGAACAAAAGAAAAACAAACATTTAAAAATAAATCCTGAACCTATAGATTACAGTAAAGAAGGTCTAGCTATTGACTGCACAAACCCTAGATTAATAAAACAAAAGCAGCCAAATTTATATACAGTCTATATCCATCCACTCGGAGGCATATACAAGCTTAAAAATTTAAAAGCCCTACTATACGAGCTCGATAAAGTAAAAAATCCTATGATCAGAATCGGCATGATGGAGGAAATGTATATACTAAATCTAGATGGAAATGAAGCTAAAAAAATCTTAGAAATCACAGAAAACACGAGTGGTTCTACCTTGCTTGAAAACAGTATTTCCTGCATAGGTGTGCCAATCTGCCAAATGGGAATTTGTGACAGTCAAAAAATGTTATCAGATATAATAACCCATTTCAAAATAAATAGCAAAGACAAGAAAAACCTAGAAGTTATGCCTAAAATCTACATATCAGGATGTGGAAATTCTTGTGGAGTTCACCAAATAGGCTGTATTGGATTTACCGGCAGAATGAAAAAGATAGACAATGTCTCTACACACTGCTTTGAAATGAGTATAAACGGCAAATTTGCTGTAGGTGAGTCGAGATTAGGTGAAGCTGTAGGAGAATTTAAATGTGATGATATTCCAAATATGCTATATGAAATAAGCCAAAAGCTCGTAGACAAAAACATCGATTTTAAAACTTTAACCCAAAATTATCGCGAAGAATTCGATCATATAATCGATAAATACAACTTAGTATAAATTTAAAAAGCTGTAGAAAATCCATCTCTACAGCTTTTATATTGCTAAATTTTTATAAATTACCGAACTTCTATAAGTTAATTACTACAGCTAAAAATACTAGTTCTTCATCTCCTATATTTTCAATGTAGTGTTTAGCGTCAATAGTATAGATAACATCGCCTTCTCCTACTTCGACAACTTCTTCGCCATCTAAAACCTTACCTTTTCCATTTAATATGTAATATACTTCAAAGTCTTCTTTGTGTTCATGCATACCAATTGAAGCGCCTACTGGTACAGTTATTCTAGAAAATACTTTTGCTTGATCCTTTAGCTCTTCACCTTCAAGTATCAATTCTCGAGTTATTTCTCCTTTTCCACCTGCAACAGGCCCTACAATTTTTGTCAATTCATTTTTTCTCTTTATCATCTGCATATCTCCTTTAAAATTTACTTTAAATAATTACACTTATATTACATAATATCACAACTTTAAAAGTTTTAATATGGCTACATAATCTTTTTTCTAATTTTTTACATCAACATTGTACTTGCTATACAAGTCTTGCATTAAAGTAGTTTGCTTAGTATTTTTAAGAGTTGTAATCAAATCATCCTTTACATCGTCAAAATCCTGTTCCTTTTCACCTGTTTTCTTTATTATATGATATCCAGAAGTTGTCTCTACTACTTCAGAATAGATTTCGCCATCTTCTAGAGAAAATGCTGCCTTTGAAAATGAACTCACCATATCGTCTTCAGTAAAATATCCTAAATCTCCTCCACTAGAAGCAGAAGAGTCATCTGAAAATTCCTTTGCTAATTGAGAAAAATCTTCTCCATCCAATGCCAATTTTAAAACCTCTTCGGCAGTTTTTTTATTTTTCTCCTTTTGTTCGTCGCTGACTTCTTTATTATCACTGTCGTAATTTGAAATCAATATATGAGAGGCTCTGATTTGCTTATAATCGTCTTTATTTTTTTCGTAGTAATTTTTTGCTTCTTCCTCGCTTACATTACTATAATTCTCTAAATAAGTAGCTCCCATCAATTCCTTTTTTATACGCTCTTTTAATTTTTCTTCTGTAAGATCGAACTTATCTAAATACTCCTCTTCTGTTAAATTATATTCAGAGTTTATACTGCTTATAGTCTGATCATAGTTTTGTTGAACTTGATCGTCTGTCACTTCTACGTTGTTTTCCTCTGCCTCTTTATATAAAACCTCCATATTCACAAGGTATTGTAGCATAGTAGATTCATAAGAAGAAATTTCTGAATCGCTTAATTTTTGTAGACCATTTGAATAAAAAATTGGCTCCATAACAGTTTTTAAATCTTCACCTGTTATTTCCTCGTCATCTATAGTCGCATACACTTGGCTATTAGAATAATATCTATGACTCGCCGGTAAAAGTCTTCCGTACTCCATACCTCCATAAAATGCTCCTCCTATTACACCTATTAAGGCAAATACTAGGGCTACCTTTTTCATTATTTTTCTTTCTTTTTTTTCATTTTCATCCATTAAATATTTTTTCCTCCCAAATAATTTTAAAATGGACTAAGCTTTAATTTAGTTCATTCGAATTTATCTACATATATTATAATAAAAACCTTAATTTATTCTTATTTAATTCTTAATTTTTCTAAATCATAAGGCACAAATACATTTCCGCTAAAGACGGATTTCGCCTCATCTGTATATAATTTTTTTCGATTTTCTAGATTAGTGTCTTCAGTATGATATAAAAGTAAATTCTTTATATTTAGCTTTTCTGCACATTTTCCTGCATCTAAAGCTGTGCTGTGGTGCTTTTGATATGGTTTAAATTTTTCCCTATCAGCATATAGACAATAAGCTTCAGAAAGCATCCAGTCGCAATTTTGTATATATTTTTTATTTACTTCATTATAAGGCTCATCACCAAGACAAGCTAATGTCTTACCATCATCAAATGTCAATTTAAATCCAAATTGTTTTTTCTTTGTAGATTGTATATCGAAAAACTCGGTCTTAATCCCGATAATGTCGAGTTGTTCTCCATCAGCTACCTCTTGAATATAAATTCCGTCTCCAATAAATTTAAGAAATTTCTCTGGAAAAAGCAATTCACAAAACGTTTGAATTGTTTTCATGACTTCATCGTGACAATATATAGTGAATTTTCCAGGGTATTGTTTTGCTGTCATCATCATTGCGATTTTTCTTATTATCCAAATCGCGCCCAATATATGATCGGTATGACCATGTGTCACGATCAAATTATGAATATCTGTATATGGAATTTCTAGCTTCTCTAGCTGAGCCATAATCCCATTTCCACCGCCAGAATCCACCATCAAATATTCATCTTCTTTTTTTAATAAAAAACATGTATTGTAGCATTTTGTAACCATCGCATGTCCTGTTCCCAACATGATTAATTCTATTCCCATTTTAATACCTCTTTTCGATTTTTATATAATCTCAACTAATGCATAAAAATTATACATTTCAAATAAGCACACCTTGCTATGCAATCACTCAATTTATCGAGCATCTTATATGCATAATCCTCTTTTATTTCTTTTAAAAGTTCAGGATCCTTGTGTTTAAAATAGTTTAATTTAAATGAATCCTTAGCATTTATCGCTTTATTAGTAATATAAAATAAATCCTCCTCTATTAATTCTTTATCCTTAGAGTTATTTTCTATGTCGTATTCTATCTCATTCAACTGTTCTTCCATTTGTTTTATTATTGATTCATATGTTTTCATATAACAATACCTCACATATCAACTTTCTAGTGTTTATAATTATACCATTTTATAAAAAACTCTTCAGTTAAAATTTAAAAATCCATCTAAATTTTCCAAATTTATACAATAAAACTCCTCTGCTTTATAAGTTATGCACTTAGCTTTTAGCAGAGGAGTCTTATTATCTAATTGAATTTATTAAACTAAATCAGGGTCAATATCATTATTCCCTGTTCCAAGTAATTTCAACGGTTTAAGCGCAGGACCATTCAAAACTGTCCCATCATAATTAAACCTACTTCCATGGCACGGACAATCCCAACTATGCTCAAAGCTATTAAACTCGAGCTCACACCCCAAATGCGTACAAGTTATATCTACAACAAACACCTTACCATCCTTATCCTTATAAGCTCCGTATTTATCTCCATCTATAATTATGACTTTTCCTTCTTCTTTTTCTAAATCTAATTCTGTGCTTCCTTTTTTTATCTTTCCTTTTATATAATCGTAGACCATTATACTATTTTCTTTTAAATAATTGAAATTTAAATAGCTTCCTGCTCTAGATGGATTAAATACATCTTCATAATCAGAGCTTCCATTTACAATTAAATCTCTAAAAATAATAGCTGCCACAGCAGATGTGCTTATACCCCATTTGCAAAATCCAGTCGCTATATAGATATTATTTTCTTCATTATTTATACGTCCTATGTAAGGTATATTGTCTGTCGTTATATAATCTTGTGTAGACCACTTGTATTCTATAGTTCCTATTTTAAAATTATTTTTCGCAAAATCTACAATTTTATCGAATAGCTCTTTTTCATCATCACATTTTCCTGTTTTATGATCAAAACCACCACAAATCAAGTAATCACACCCTTTATCGGTGTATGTTCTTATAGTTTTTGAAGGCTCTTCTACGTTTATAAACATTCCCTTGGCAATAGGCTTGTTGAGCTTTGAAAGAGTTAGATAAGATCTAGAAGCCTTTTGTTTTGAAAAATAAAATCTCAATCCATCATGCCACGGATTAGATGATGCTATAATCAATGTTTTTGTTTTTATCTCAATATTATCTCTAGCTTTTACTATATAAGTACTATCTTCTCTAGTCAGACCTACAACAGGAGTATTTTCATATATCAAAACTCCCTTTGATTTGTCGATTTCAGCCAACTTATCGATATATTTTTTGGTGTTAAATTGAGCTTGATCGTCTAACTTCAATGCCGCCTTTATATCTAGAGGAAAGTCCTCGATATCATTTAAATACTCATATGGTATTTTCAATCTCTCACATGTCTTGTACTCTT
>NZ_JBJDXL010000153.1:0-5676 GCF_051866655.1 Intestinibacter sp. | reverse complement strand
ATTAGTGTCTCTGCTGGGATTTGAACCCAGACTCTTATATTAAAAGTATAATACTCTGACCTACTGAGTTACAGAGACATCAAAATATTATTTATAATTTAATTTGACTAGCTACTACAGCTAATTTGTCACATCTTATATTATAAGGATTATTTGAATGCCCTTTAACCCATTCAAACTTAACAGATTTATGGAAACCCATTGCTTTATCAAATCTTTCCCATAATTCTATATTTTTCTTTCTTTTCCATCCTAAAGTAGCACAACCAATTACATATTGAGAGTCTGTAATAATTGTTATATCTTCTGGTTCTGAAATAGATTCCATTCCTATAATACAAGCTAACATTTCCATTTGATTATTAGTTGTATTAATGAATGTTTTACTATATTCTAATACTTCATCACCATCTTGATCTAAAATTATAATGCCTACTCCACCTTGATTTCTTATAGAGGAGTAGGCACCATCAGTTATTATTGTGTACATTAAAAAATTACTACTGCTGCTTTTGTATAATCATCTCCCTTTAATTCATATACTGCCTTAACAGGAACTACATCACCATTTACAAAGATATTAGAAGTTTTTCCAGCTTTAGCTCTTTCTTGAATTTGATTAAATAATCCTTTGCCGATAATATGATTATCCCAGAAATCAGAAGGGGGTACAATTACATGTTCTGTAGCCTCTACTAACTTTTTGTTATTAAGTTCTACTGGGGAAAATTGATCATATTCTACAATATTAATATCATCATCTTCATAGTATTGAATGACTTTATGATAATCTTTTATATCAGCTTCATAGCTTACTCCAATAAATACAGTATCATTTTCTGGAGCAGTATTCCAGATTACGTTTAAATCTACTACACCATGTTTAATTTCTGCAACATTATCCCCCATACTAATAGTATCATGAGAATGAATAGCATCATCAAAAAATAATCCTACAGATCCTTTATCAGTTCTAATTAAATCCCAATTCTCTAATGTGTCAATAATCTCTATTACTTTATTCATAATCATTTAAATTTAATAAGTTTATATTATTTATTCTTCTATTTTAAATAGAAAAATATAATCCCTCTGTTTTTTAAAGTTATTATACCATAGTATAATATCTCCTTTATAAGTAAGATCTATTCTTGGATTAAAGAATAATTCTATACATATTGCCGCAAATAATATTAATAAAATCATAATCTTTGTTTTAATCTCTAAGTATTATATATTTTTTAGCTCTAGTCATAGAAAATAAACTGAAGACTTTTATTTGTTTTAATTTTGCAGATATATCAAATTATAATATTGCTGTAAGTCTTCTACTAGTGTGACATCCTATATGTACTCCTATGGGGAATTGAACCCCAATTCATGCTTCGAAAGAGCATAGTCCTAACCATTAGACGATAGGAGCTTATAATAAATACTAGTTTCACAACTAGTATTTAATCAGTAATTATAACTACTCTATTCCAATTGTTCCTTTCATAATTTTGAACCCTTATTCCTTCTTCTACTGTAATTAATTGATTATCACGAGCACCTAATTTAATTAATTCTCTTTTTACATTTTTAGCTCTATTTTCACTTAATTTATCACTATTTTCTACTAAATCAGAATAACCTATTATATATAATTTACAATCCGGATTGTCCTTTAAATAAATTGCTATATTCTCTATATTTAACTTTTGATATTCTTCTATATTACTTGAATTAAAACCAAAATGTATTGCGATTGGAATAATTAATGATAATAAAGTTATCATAATATATGAAATTTAATAACTTCTGGATTAATGTTATATTGTTTGAAAAATGAATTACAAATACTTATTGTATTAAAATACTCACCTTTAATATATACTAAATATAATTTATTATCTGAATCCTCATCTATTCTTATTAAAAGATTCCCTCTTAATTCTTCTGTATAACTATGAAATGTAATTTTAGTATATATACTTCCTGATGGAGACAAGTTATCTAATAGTTCATTAAATCGTGCATTAGTAATAGGAAAAGATTCACAAACCCAGCTCTTCTTCCCTTTAAGAAACATCAACTTCATTTTCTATTTTCTTAAATTGTCCATAAGTATGATTATTTATTCCTACTGCTGTTTCTATTTTACAGAAACTAGGTCTTACTTCTCTAATAATCCCTTCCAAGTTTAAATCATTTCTATGAGAGTATATAATTAATACTCTATCTCCTACACTATATTTTTTATAATTCTTCATAATCTGGAATATCTAATTTTATTGGTTCTATTAAATGTTCTTCTTTCTCAATGACTCCCATAGGAAACCATTCTTCTATATCTTCTGTTTCTAATTTAAATGTATTATCTGACATGTCTATTTCTTTTACATTATCCATACTAAATGTTTCTAAAGAGAATAGAGAATCATTAATAGCTATAGAATCCTCATCAAATGGATTAGTATAATCTCCTGATATTTCATCATATTCCCATCCTTCATCTTCTAATAGAGATTCTTCAATAATATTAAAGTCTCCTGAATTTACTAATTCAATAAATTCTTCTTTAGTGTACGTTTTCATATTGATATAAAATTTAATTTATTTAAAATAACAGAATACAAGCTGATGATACTTAAAAGATTGTTGCTTAATAAAAATTTGCTGTATGTATTCTTATAAACAGATAACTACCTTAATTCTGTACAAGTATCAATAATATAATATTGTGAATAAATTGCTGTAAGTTATCTAATGCGGAACCATACTAACTGGATTTTCAGTCAGCGCATGTCTGCCAAAGTTCCTTAATAGTTGCGGAAGCAGGACTCGAACCTGCGTAGTTTATTTAAGTATTTAGTTTTAAGATTCCGTTATCAAATTCCCAATGATGATTAGGACAGAGTCCGATTAAGTTATTTATATTGTTTATTTCTGCTATTGAAGCATCATCTGGAAAATCAGATACTGCCTTTATATGAGCTATTTCAATATGTTTATCGTATCCACATATAGCACATTTAAATTTTTTTCCTGAATCTTTATAAACTTTTTCTGCTAATTTCCTTATGCTACTTCTATAGCTTTGATAATTTTTTCTTATATTTAATAGTTCTCCTTTAGTTCTAGATAAAGTAGATATAGTAGTTTTTATATTAGGTTTTATATTTAAGAAGGAGCATCTATTTAGGATTCGCTCCTTAACATTAGAGCCTAAAGCACTTTTGTAACCAAATGCAGATGCTATTTCTTTCCATCCAGTACTATTATTTATTATCTTTATAAATTCTTCATCTGAAACTTGGTTAACAAAAGATTGAGAAGCATTAGTAACGCTAAAATCCTTTTTTATAGACAAACCTTTATTGAAAGTTTCTAAAGAATTAATTGCTCTTCTTTTAGGAAGACTTATTCCTAATTTCTTTGCTACCTTTTTAATGTTATTACCAGAACATCCATATCTTCTTCCAATTTCTTCATAACTAAGTGATTCATCTAAAATTAACCGCTTTAAGTTATCTTTTTCTGATTCCCATTTACTCCTTTTTGTATTTTTCATATTTTTATTATTTTATAGTTTTGTACTACAAAAATAATAAAATTAAAAATACTATCAAAGTTCGATTATGTTAAAATTAGTTAAAGAAATAGAGTTACTATGAAGTGTTAAAATAGGCTACCGCATATTATTCTGCTGATTTATAATAATCTATCCAGTAATCAGCAATCTGGTCTTCAAATATTTCTTTTTCGTCCATAATATTATTAATTAAAAAGAAAGTACTATTTATAACTAAATAACCGTTCAATTACAATGAAATAAATAATACTTTCTATTCACCGTTAGGCTCTGTCATTTTCTACTTTAAGCATCCAAGAAAATGATCAAAATGGAATACTAGTTCACATTAACCTTCAACTATTAGGAGCATTAACCCCGCTAGGACATACTATCATGCTGTATGATCACATCCTTATTGTTTACGTCTAATAAGGCAGACGGAACGGAGCAGGTAAACAGAATCGAACTGTCATCTTAGGAATGGAAATCCTGTGTACTAACCATTATACTATACCTGCATAAATTATCTAGCTCTTTTATCTACTCTTGTACAATTTTTATTTCTAGACCCAAAATTTTCAGTTAGACTATGACAATTAGGACATAATAATTGCAAATTATCTTCCTTATTATTTAAGCAATTTCCATCAATATGATGTATATTAAGAGGAACTAATCCAGTGTAGGGATTAATTTTATTCCAACCACATATTTGACAAGAGTTATTATATTTTGATTTAATATAATCCCGTATTGCAAGAGCAATGTCGTCTTTTCCTATAACTCCAGAATATTCTCCAGACTTCCATTTTTCTATATAAATTTTTCTTTTATATTTTGTTCTACAGTCTGTGCTACAATATTCAGATTTTCCTAATATATCTTTTCCGCAATAAGGGCATTTTTTAGGTATATGTTTAGTTTTTCCTTTATTAAAAGTTTCATTAGGATTGATCTTTCTTCTCTGTGGTAGTTCTATACCTAATTTGCGAGCTACTTTCTTTATGTTGTTTCCTGTACAATTATATCTCTTTCCTATTTCTTCATAAGTTACTCCGTCTGTAATAAGTTTTTCTAAAATTTCTTTTTCTTTAATCCATTTACTTTCCATAATTCTTTGTATTTTTAATCTTACAAAGATAATGAAAATAAACGAGATTTCAAAGTTCGATTATGTTAAATTTTGTTAATTTTGTCGCACTAACCATTAGGCGATACCTGCTTTTATATTTAGGATTATCCTATCTTCATTTTTATTCTTATATGTATTTTTTCGTTATCTGGATCAGATTCTTTAGTATTTAAATTCTTTATAATCCGATTATTGGAACTAAAATCATATTTATCTGTACAAAGTATATAGCTTTTAGTTGCAGTTACATAAAAACCACCTAATACAAATTCGATTTGTTTCTTAGGACTAAATCCTATAACAGTTCCATAATTATCTGAATAATCAGAACCTATTACTGAAATTATTACTGCTTCTCCATTATTTACTTTATCTTTCCAATTGGGAACTTTAATATCTAATTGTTCCTTACTAATAGATTTTAATTTATTCAGAAAGGATTTATTAAAATGAGATTCTGTTAGTATTTTAGGTTCTATAGGCTTGTTTAACTTTTTATATAATGGAATCTGAATGTTTTTTCTAAATACATCTAATAAATATTCTTGTAAGGGTTCATAAATACTTAATATTCTTTCTATAAACCATTTAATTAAGGATATTAGTTTTTTCATAATATTTATAGATTAAAAATAGTTATCCTGTGTTTTTGGGAGTCTAACTTGCAATTGATATTAAATAATTAATAATATAATTAATACTATTGTGACTATAGGCCAAATAATACAAAATATCCAAACGTTTATAGTTTGATAAGTTATATTAAGCTTGCTAGCTAGCCACTGCAAGATATATACACATAAATAAAAAATTCTATTTGTCATATTCTCCCCGTGTTATGTTATTATAGTCAAAAATTTCATGTTTGCCATTAGATAGTTTAGATATAATTAAATCTAATATAACTAATGGAAACAGTAAAATAGATATTAAAAAATCTTTCATTGTACCTTATGCTTTAATGTAAACTCGTCCATTCCTAATAGTT
>NZ_JBJDXL010000152.1:1815-5688 GCF_051866655.1 Intestinibacter sp. | reverse complement strand
AACATAATTATCAGTTTCCCATAGCTTTATCATCAAATTATCTCTGCTCACAGTTTTTCCTTTGTTTTCTAAAAGAGTTTGAAGTATCTTATATTCGTTTTTAGTTAATTCAGCTTTTTCACCTTTGTACGAGATTGAATTGTCGTTTATATTTAAAATAGCTCCGTTGTGTTCTAATAAATTAGATTGAGTCGAAAAATCATAGGTACGTCTTAGTATAGCCTGAATTTTAGCGATTAAAACGTGAAGATCAAAAGGCTTAGCTATAAAATCATCTCCGCCCATATTCATCGCCATTACGATATTCATATTATCAGATGCAGAAGATATAAATACTATCGGTACCTTAGATAATTTTCTGATTTCGGTACACCAGTGATATCCATTAAAAAACGGAAGTGTAATATCTAAAAGCACTAATTGCGGGTTAAATTCCACAAATTGAGGTATAATATCTTGAAAATCAGTGATCCTTTTAGCTGTAAATCCCCAGTTTGAGATTTCCTTTTCGATTGATTTTGCTATAATTTCATCGTCTTCTATAATTAAAATCTTATGCATAAAAACACCCTTTCTTATTTATAATAAGCATCTATTCCATCGGCAACACTTTTTATAAATTATATACTTATTTTAAACTTATATCATGAAAATGTTTTTATTGTAAATAAAATGTAACCATTTATAAATGCCTCTAAAACATATTTATTTTTTATTTTTATAGTGGTATTATTATATATGGGTACAGAATTTCATACTTATGATAATTTAAATAGTTTAAATTTTCAGATAAATAAAAATAAAAGTATGAAATATGTTTTAAATATTACATTTTAATAATTAATACTAAAAAATAATTGAGGAGGAGTATGTAAAATGATTAATGTTTTATGTTATGGTGATTCAAATACTTATGGATATAATCCTCTTAATGGACAAAGATTTAATACAAATGAAAGATGGACAGGAAGATTACAATCCATGCTAGGTAGAAATTACAAAATAATAGAAGAAGGCTTAAATGGCAGAACTACTATACTAGATGATCCAATGGGAGAAAATAGAAATGGAGAACAATACTTCGATGTCGCTTTAAAGAGCAACTATCCTGTAGATTTAGTAGTTATAATGCTAGGAAGTAATGATTTAAAGAAGAGATTTAATATGCCTGCTGCTGACATAGCAGATGGTGCAGGAAAAATAGTAGATATGGCAATCGACATCAGCAAAGAAAAAAGTGAAGACAATAAGCCATGTAAAGTTTTATTAGTATCTCCAATTCATATAGGGAAAAATATAGAAAAATCACCTTTTTCAGATTCATTTGGAGGAAATATAGCTAGAGAAAAGAGCTTACAATTCGCTAAATACTACGAGCAAGTAGCAAAGGATCATGGAGCTTATTTTATGGATGCAGGATTTTATGTAAATCCAAGTGACAAGGATTCTCTACATTTAGATCAAGAAGGTCATAGAATTTTAGCTTATGCTTTTAAGGATAAAATAAAAGAAATTATGGAATAATTTTTATATAAAGTGAGTATATTTTAATATGTTTTAACTTTTAAAAAAGAAAGTTGATAGGGAGCGGTACTATCTTCTTTCTTTATTTTTTTGAAAATAGATTTATAAAATTTATTTTAAAATAAAAATATAAATATATATGAATGATATAAAATATAAGGAAAATTGTAAAATAAAAAATCAAAAAAAATTTGAAATATTGAAGGGATTTGAAAAGGTGTATAGAATTAATATATTAAGATTATCTTCCTTAATATTTTCAATATACATTTCAATCTCAAATATTGATTAAAAATTTTGATCAGATTGCGTAAACTTACAAGGTCTGGTTTAGATGTGTTTAGTTGGTGAAAATAGCGCCAACTATTTTTTTTGAAAATATTTAGATTTTAAGATGAATTTCCTATATTTCGAGCAAAAAAAAGTGAAAATAACAGGTTTTTAATTTATAATATAAGATATAATATTAACAAAGTTTATTTTAAAGGGGGCATGATTTATGAATAAAGTGTCGTATCCAAGAAATAAGGTTTTAGGTGGAATTTGGGGATTGATTATAGGTGATGCTGTGGGGGTACCATATGAATTTACTCCAAAGGAGAGGATTCCAGAGTTAGATAAAATTGATATAATTACACCAAACGATTTTAGAAAGACTTATGGTGATGTGCCTTTTGGTACATATTCAGATGATGGTGCTCAATTTTTATGTATTATGGATAGCTACATAGAATGTGATGGATTTGATATAGATGATGTAGCTAAGAAATTTTTGGCGTGGCTGTCTGATGGATTATGGGCTGTCGATGGAAATATTTTTGATGTAGGAATACAAACTTTAAGAGCCTTAGCAGATTATGCAAGGGGGACAAGTCCAAGGAAATCTGGTCTATGTGAGCCAGAAGGCAAAGGAAATGGAGCTTTGATGAGAACATTGGCTCTAGCACTTCTTGAAAATGAAGGCGATGTAAAATTAGTTATTGATTCTCATGAGCAGGCTATGATTACACATGGTCATATTTGTAATCATGTATGCTGTGCTTTTTACAATTTAATAGCAAAATATATGCTTGAAGGTATGGAATTTGAAGAAGCATATAATGATGCTGTTAAATCTCTTAGAAATATATATAAATATAAAGAAGATTATCTAAATGAATTTGAAAATAATATTTTGCCAGATGGAAATATAGTTGAAAGAGGTACTGGATATGTAATCGACTGCTTAAAGACTGCATTTAAGGTTATCAGAGAAAGTAGCTCGTACGAAGAAGCTATAAAAAAGGCAATCGCATATGGAAATGACACCGACACAACAGCAGCTGTTGTAGGTGGATTAGCAGGAATTATTTATGGATTTGAGGGAATACCTACTAGATGGTATGAATTATTGAGAGCAAAAGAAGATATATTAAATTTAATAGATAAAATAAATTTTGAAGAAATCTAGATTTTTATCTAGATTTTTTTGTGCAAAAATTTTTTTATTTTTTAGAGTATGTTAAAATACATATAGGTTATTTTTAGAAATATATGGTTATAATTGAAATATTAAGGAGAAAAATATGGTTAAAATAGTAGCAAGTGACATGGATGGAACACTTTTAGACAGTCAAAAAAATTTTCCTAAAGATATGGATTATGTTTTAAGAAAATTAAACGAGAAAAATGTTAAATTTATAGTGGCAAGTGGTAGACAATACTATAACTTAGCTGAGATATTTAAGAGATTTGATCAAGATTTAATTTATATAAGTGAAAATGGAAGCATGGTTTTAGATAACGATAAAATGATATATTTCGATGAAATAGATAAAGAAAAGTTATTTAAACCAATTGAAATAGCTAGAAAAATAAAGGGAACATCAATAGTATTATCTGGTGAAAAGGGAGCTTATACTGAAAATACAGGCGAATTTTTTCAAAAAAATGTGGCTATGTATTACGATAGAATAGAAGTATTAGATGATGTGTTAGATGTTGTCAGAGAGGGTAGAGATAGAATTTGTAAGATAGCATTATTCCACGATGAAAACTCTGAAAAATATCTATCTCATGAATTTGATGAGGTAGAGGATGATTTTTTAATCTGTGTATCTAGTGAATTTTGGATGGACTTTATGAATCCAGGAGTAAATAAAGGAGAAGCTATTAAGAAAATACAGGAATATTATGGGATAACTTACGATGAAACGATGGCTTTTGGAGATTATTTAAATGATTATGAAATGCTTCAAAGCTGTAAATACAGCTATGCTATGGAAAATGCACATCCTAAATTAAAGGAAATCAGCAACTACCATGCTAAGTCAAATGACGAAAATGGAGTTATGGAGGTTATAAAGAGCT
>NZ_JBJDXL010000152.1:0-1715 GCF_051866655.1 Intestinibacter sp. | reverse complement strand
AGAAAAGGGGATAAATGCTATATCAGTATCTGCAAAGGTCGTAAGTGCCATAGATAATATCAATGAAGAACTAAAGGATAAGATGCAATTTATCCTTGGTATGGGGACTATAAACGGTGGAGTAAAAAACAACATAATGGCTGAGTCTGTTAGGCTAGAGGGAACTTTAAGAGCCGTTAGTGAGGAAAATTTCAGCTATTTACTGACTTATTTACAGGATAAGATGAAGATAATTGAAGAAGAAACAAATGCAACTATTGATGTAGATCTAATGTCACATCTTCCTGGATTGGTGAATAATCCAGAGCTAGTTAAAATGGGAAGTCAAGTTGGTAGGGAAATATTTGGAGATAGATTTGTTTTAGGTGAGAAGCCTTTCTTGGCAGGAGATAATGCAGCGTATTATTTTAGATTAATTCCTGGAGTTAGGATGGTATTTTTCGCTGAAAATGCTGAGGAAAATTGGCCTATTCACAACGGTAAGTTTAATTTTAGCGAGGAGGTTTTTCCGTATTCTATATGTATGCTTTATAATTTGATTTCAATAATGGAATAGTTTTTATCTTTATTGATAGTTTAAAAGGTGGCAGTCGCAAGGTTTATTTTGCGAAGGTCACTTATTTTTTTATACAAAAAATGAACTGAATTACTGGAAAACGATTTCAAAAAATGCGTGAATATAATAATATATTTTGCTGCTAAAATAAGGAATACATTGTCATAAAGAAAAGTTAAAATTTTTAGAAAATATAGATACAACTTTGTGGTTTCAATGGTTTGTTACTTTTTATATAAAAATAGACAATAAAAAATCTAAAAGTTAGATTATGTTAATATTGTGATATTTTGGGTTAATATACTTATAGAAGATTTATAGCTCAAGATATATAATTGAATTAACAAAAGACAAGAAAATAAAAAATGAAAAAATAAATAAATTAAACAATTTTAGGAGGTAGTGGATATGAAAAAATTATTTAGAAACGATATGGATAACAAAATGTTTAGAGATTTAGTATTATCATTTACAGTATGCTTTACTTATGTAGCATACAGCAATTTAGTAGCAGGTATGACAAACGGAATCATAATTTCAATGGCAGCAGCTGGATTCTTCACTTTAGTAAGTGAAATAGTTAGAAACCTAGTAGAAGTAGACTTAGAAATCAAAAAATCACTTTCAAAAGAAGAAGTTGCTAGAAAATATGAAATGAGATTAGTATTAAGAGATTCATTAGTAGCATTCGTATTAGCATATGGATTTATGACTAGCTCATTAGTAGGTGCTTTAACATTAGGAACTGCAGCAGCTTACATAGTAGCAGCATTAGTACCAGCTTTAGTAGTAGCAATGTTAAGCAAAGAAATGAGAGTACCATTCTTAGCAGAATACAAAGAACATGATGCAGTTGTTAGAGAATTTAATGTATTAAGAGCAGCATAGTAATTAGATCGAAGAAAATCATTGAGAATACCATAGATATAAAAAGACTTCATACAAGGGACGGATTTTGTATGAAGTCTTTTTTTATGTTGTTGATATATTATTTATAATCTATATTTATACGTATTTTAATACGTGTTATAATAAATATAGGAGGAGCATTATGAAATCTTATTCTTCTAGAGAAATAATAAAAATACTAAAAGCTGATGGAAAGGGGTGATACTATGAAAAAAGATTATTACGTTTATCCTGCTATTTTCACATATGA
>NZ_JBJDXL010000151.1:0-5696 GCF_051866655.1 Intestinibacter sp. | reverse complement strand
ACGTACTATCTGTATCAGAACTGCATAAAAAGATTGCTACTTTCTTTTTAGTAGCCAAATCTTCTAAATGTAATTCATCTTTATCAGATAAAATTTGTCTAGCTTCTTCGATATCTAAGCAGCTTAACATAGAACTTAAAGTTGTTAATACATTAGCTCTAGTTTTATCTTTATTCATCTTGAAATTTCCATAACATCTGCTGCTTAAACTGTTAGGTTTCTGTTTACAGTTTATTTCAAATATCTTATCAAAATCAGATTTTAAAACACGTCCTTTTGCATCTGTTTTTTCCTCTGCCATTCTCAATAGATCATTAACAAATGGCAGATTGCATTGTTCAGGATATATCTCTCTTCTTTCCCATATAAAAGCAATGCATGCTGTGATCAAATTTTCTTTTGCGCTCTTCCAAAAACTATCTTCTGAACTCTTTCCGCCATCTCCTAAAGCTTCGCTAAGCATTTTTGCTATTGATAAAATGTCACTCTCTTTTCTTATATAAGCAAGTGGATTGAAATGTAATGAATTAGTCATATTTTTAGTATTAAATACTCTTACATCATATCCTTTATCCATTAAATGCTTACCATGAGTTATTAATATTTCACCTTTAACGTCATTTACAACTATACATTCTTCTCCAACATTCAATAGATTTGGAGAAATATACTTGAAAGTCTTACCTGAACCTGCTGCTCCAACTACCAAAGTATTATTGTTAATTCCAGTTTTCTCATTATCCATAGAGATCTGAAGATTTTGAGTGAATATTATATTTTTAGTTGGATCACTATCTCTATATTTCTTCATATCATTAATATCTCCCCATTTATTAGAACCCTTTTGTTCATGATCGGGTAATGTTATAGTAGTATCAACACTTATAATTAAAATTTTCATTCCTAAAGCCATTAAAGCAAGCAACAAAAATAATAAATATCGTATGTCATTAGGAATGAAAAAAGGGGATAAAATTGAAGAAAAATAACTTGAAAATAAAGATAAAAATTCATTAAATGTTCTTGGAGCATTTAAATTTATATAGGCTCTTAAACCTTCTGATGATACAAAAAAGAGAAGTATAAATAGGATTACAGTAGATTTTATTTTATTTTTCTTTCTTTCTTTAGCTCGTTCTTCTGGAGTCTTCATATTTACTTCCTCCTGAATTATTAGTCAATAGATTAATAAATTTTTCTATTTCGATACTTTGTATAATCTGCATTCTATCATATGGGTATATACAGCTATTAAACGTATTTAAAATATTTAAATTTTCCTGCACTTCAAATGCTCTTATACCTTTTTGCCTCAACTTCAAAATTAACTGATTATTTAACTTTTTTAATGAATCAATTTTCTTATCATGTACTAATATCTTAAATTCACTTTGTATAATTTCTTCATTATTCAGTTTATCCTTAAATTTTTCTATATTCCTTTTAATAAATGGATTTATATTACTTTTTTCAAATTGTCCATTTTGCTGCATCTTTAAAATAGTATTAATAATAAAAAGCTGATCTAGTTTTTTAAAATCAGCAGATAACCATATATCTTCTTTTTCTAAAATAGGTTTTAAACTTATGAAATCTTTTGATATTATAGATTCAATTGTATTAATTGAATAATATCCTTTATCAGTTTCTATTGTAGTTCCATCAGCTTTAAATTTATAAGGAGCTATTTCTTTCTTTAGCTGTGTGTGTTTAACTTTATCTATATTTTCAATTTTACGCATTTCTTCATTTGTATAAAATGATTTATATAGCTTTAGAATTTCTTCTGTATCTAGCTGTTCTGCATAAATAATATGTTCATTAGTGTTAACATTAGAATTTTGAAAAAAATAATATACATCTTCATAAAAATTAAATAAAAATTTGTACCAATTTTTATGATTAATATCTTTTACTATTTCTTCTATTTGCTCAAATTGTATTTTATAAACTTCAATAAATTCCTTTTTATATGTTAAATTATCATTCTTTATAGGCAATAAATTTATATTTCTGTAAAATTTCTTTTTTTTAATATTCTTCATAATATTTAATCTCCCTATTCTATAAAAGAGCAGTGCATTTTAGCAAACTGCTCTTTTATAGAGTTATTTTTTTATTTTATGAAATATAATTTTTAAAGATTTGAGCGGCTGAACCAACTACTACAGCACCTAAACCTGCTGCAACTTCTATAGTTGCCTTTTGTTTAGCTTCACCATCTTGAGATCTTAATCCCTGGAAGAAAGTATATGCTCCCCAAAGTGCTGCCATTGAACCACCTGCAATAAATATTGTTGCTGCATATCCTATAATATTTTTTAATGATTCAGACACATTTTTCATATTCTCTAATTCTAACTTTCCTGCTTCTGCATAAACCGGATATGAAATCCCTAATATACTACCAGCAATTAATGATGTTTTAATTATCTTTCCCTTTACATCCATTATTTTTTCTTGAATCTTTTTCATATTATATGACCACCTTTTATATAAAATTTTAAAATAAAAATGAAAAACAACTTTGAGCTACTACTATAGTAGCTAATCCTCCACCTATCAATTTAATGGATTTATCTCTTGCTTCTCCGCTTTGATCTTTTAGTGACATCATAAACATATATGAACCCCTAAGAGCTGTCATAGCTCCTATAAATTTTAAAAACAATGCTACAACTGATAATAATGTTTCAAATGCATCATAATTAGCTATATCACATATTGCACATAATAAAGGGTAAGATGTAATTAATAAAAAACCTGCACATATGCTTTTTAAAGCCCTCTGTTTATTTTCTTCATGTTCACTTGCCATTGATAAAAACATATCTGCACATCCAATCATCAATACTAATGCTCCTGCTCCTTTTACCCATATATTAAATAAATTAACCAATTCTTTTGCTCCATCAATAGAACCTATATCTGCTTGTGTATTAGCAAATACTATTACAGGAAAAAATAAAATAAAAATAGCAGTGAATATTAAGATTTTTTTCTTAGAAGTAATCATTCTTTCTTCCTTCTTTTTCTTTTTTTATTTTCTTCTAAGTCATATTTAATACAAGCTTCCTCTAATTCAGCTAAGGAATTATGGTTTCTATAAATTCTTGCATTTAATTGAAATGAATTATTAAATTTTATATAAATATATTCATTAAAAGAAAATCCCAAAGGTTTCCAGAATCCCTGTGCAATAATAGGTATACCTAAAATTAACATAGGAATTATTATTGCTTGTCCTAAAACCTTATGAGTAAGAATTATAATTATTGCTTCAACTGCTATACATAAAATTAAAGAAATTATTTGCCTTATAGTAAAAGAACCAATGTCTTTTGGTTCATATTCTCTTATGTCTTCATTAACTGGAACTTCTATACTTATAAAAACCACCTCCTAAACTAGCATTTTAGCTATTGTTTCTGATTTAGCAATTATAAGAATTAAGCATATTGAAAGAATTGCTATAACTCCAAACATTCCAAATATTCCATCTGTATAAAATCCACTTATATCTTCTGCATTATTAACAATGCAGTATTTATACAGAGCAATTGCTCCTATCATTATTGCTCCCTGCAAACTAAGTCCCAAAATATTTTTTATATATTCTTTGATCCCTTCAAAACCATAAAAAGGAATTTTAGCTAATGCAATGCCAGAAAACATTGCTATTATATAAATCTTGAAAATTCTGGCTATTGATATTATCATAAGCATTATTGCTAATCCCCAAAAAAATATACCGAAAAAAAATTTTGTCTCAATATATCCAATAAAACACTCAAAGCTGTTAGGAGTACCATCAAGTCCTAATCCAGCTAAATATTGCTGTTTTGCTGCATCAGTAAACAAAGAACTTAAATTGTCTCCATCTAATTCACCTATTCCATCATTGGTCAATTTTGTTATTTTAACTCCAAATGAATATATCCAATACATAAAGCTTGTAGAATAATCTATTAGTCCTTTCGTAATACACAGCCTTAAAAGAATGGTTATTATTTTTTTAAAGTCACCTTTAAGCGTCAGCCCTTCTTTAATTATAGCTAGATAAGCATATATAACAGCTATACATACAGCTACAGCAGATATTGTTATGCTTATTTTGTCAGACAGTTCCCAGAACCTAACCCATATTCCTGTCTTGGGATTAAAGGTTAATAAATCAACTATACTTGATACCGTTGAATCAAAGTTCTTTATCGTTTCCTCAAGAGCTTGAGTAACATCATTTGTAGTAAATGTAAAAAAAGACATCTAACCTCCCCCTATTTTATTAAATTATTATTCCTACCACTTCCTTTACTTTCCTCTATATACATATATTACCATTTAGTAGCCGAAATGTCAATAAATACTTTCAGTTAAAATTGACTAAATCATTGATTTCTATTGAACTTAAAAAGATTTTTAATGTTCAATATGAACACTAATTATTATGTAATTTAAAATGATATTTCGTACATTAAGGGGTCTATCACCCCTTAATAATCCCCGTCTATCAGCCTTTGTTGTCTAACTACGAAAAAATAAATAATTATAATATTTATAATACTTGCGATACTTCGTTGACAAGTCGGCTGATTATTTATCAAGATCTTCTATTTATTACTTATCTGATATAATTATTGTTAAAGAATTTATTTAATTTTTAAATAATATAGGATATAATATATTTTATAAGTGTGGAGCATAAACCCCTTCGATTACCCGTTTTAATTTTTAGTAGCGACCTGTTGACTTATACTAAGGAACAGTTACGCTTACAGGTTGTTAAGGAAAACGGCTAATCTCCCCCCCCGACACTACCATGATTTTTTTAAATTTATAGTAGTATCAGGTGGAAGTTTAGGATTTTTACGCTCCATAGGAGTTTAAGGTATCCGTGTAACTCGCAAGTATTACTACTTGCCATATTTCATACCGGCACAAGCCTTTATCAAAACTTGCTTTTGGTAAACGGTCAAGGTCTGCCTTCAAACACCGTAAGTAATTAACTTTCATATGCCTCCCCTCTTATTAGTTTTATATGTGGAGTAGCTCAAGTTCCACAATCTAATAAGCGACAGGACGGTCAACACCGATTTGCAGAACTGCTCATCTGCAAATCACTCTTTGAATTTTGTTTTATCCAATACAGGAATAGCTGTTTCTTAACAGCTATGAAATGCGCGGTTATGCGTTAGTGTTCAACCTAACAGCCCCGCCACGCTCTAACCGTGATTCCTCCGAGTCTTTGGGATTAATTACCTTCCCTCCACAATGTGTTTATACCATCTCGAAAAGGTTGTTTTATAGTGATTTTCCTCTCAACACTACTTGAATTATTAAATTCAAGATTTTATTATTCATTTTTCTAACAAAAAAAGCCTTACGTGTAAACCAATCACACATAAGGCTTAAAAATCTTTACAAATATTCTTGTATTTCATATAATTATTTGCTAAAATAACTATATGAAATATAGTAACTTTATCTTGTATTGCTAGTACATTTTAAAGTAACTATGGATCGTAAAAAGTTTTCGCTGTATGTTGGTATTGCGCTACCTTCATGCTTCTACATTTCAAAGACGGCAATCAATGAAATGATTGGAAACTTTTTAAAAGATTTTATCATAAATGATAAAATCTTTTTTTATGTTAAATTTTAAAAGTTCAATTTGATATTTCTATTTTAATATTTTT
>NZ_JBJDXL010000150.1:0-5700 GCF_051866655.1 Intestinibacter sp. | reverse complement strand
AATCTTATTACATTATAATATATTTAACTACTATTTTTTACAAATTTATAACATTTTCTAACTTTTATTATAATTTTTTCACTTATAAAAAATATTAAATCTTATAAAACTATAAATAAAAAAAGTATTTTAAATAGCAACAAAACTATCTAAAATACTTTTTAACAAATCTATTTCTTAAAACCTTTGAAAAGATCATCTATCTTCTTCTTCCAGTTCCTCTGTTTTTCATGAACCTTAGTCCCGCAAGCTTCACCGAATTTTCTTAACAATTCTTTTTGTTCATCGTTTAATTTCTTAGGTGTATCTATTACGACCTTAACGTATTGGTCACCTCTAGAATTACTTCTTAATTTTGGTATACCTTTTTCTTTAAGTCTAAATACTGTACCTGTTTGAGTTCCTTCAGGTAGAGAATATGAAACCTTTCCATCTAATGTAGGTACTTCTAATTTGTCACCTAATGCTGCTTGAACAAAAGTTATAGGCATTTCTATATAAACATCGTATCCATCTCTTGTGAAAATTGGATGTCTTTGGACATTTACTACGATGTATAAATCTCCTCTAGGGCCACCTTTTTCACCTATTTCACCTTGTCCTGAAAGTTTTATCATTTGTCCATCATCTATACCTGCTGGTATATCGACTTCTATAGTCTTAGACTTTCTTATGCTACCTTTTCCATGGCATTTAGGACATGGATTTTCGTTTATTTCTCCTTCACCATTACATGTAGAACAAGTTCTTTGAGTGGCTATATTACCAAATGGAGTTCTTTGAACACTTTGAACTTGACCTGTTCCGTGACAAGTTGGACAAGTTTTTTTAGATGTTCCAGCTTTTGCACCACTACCATGACATTCTTCACATTCTTCGCTTCTATTTAATTTTACTTTTAGCTTTTTACCGAATGCAGCTTCTTCAAAAGTAATTGTAACTGATTGTTTTATATCAGCACCACGTCTTGGACCTCTTCTTCTAGATGATCCACCGCCTCCGAAGCCACCGCCAAAGCCGCCAGATCCAAATATATCTCCGAATATATCTTCAAATCCGCCGAAGCCGCCGCCTCCGAAACCACCACCGAAGCCTTGACCTCCACCAAAGCCTCCTTGGTTATTTAAGCCGTCGTGTCCAAATCTATCGTAAGTACTTCTCTTTTCTTCATCAGATAATACTTCATAAGCTTCATTGATTTCTTTAAATTTTTCTTCTGCTTCTTTATCTCCAGGATTTTTATCTGGATGGTATTTCATAGCTAATTTTCTGTAAGCTTTTTTAATTTCTTTAGCGTCTGCACTTTTACTTACCCCAAGCACCTCATAGTAATCTCTTTTTTCACTCAAGGATTTCACCACCTTTACATCTTACAAAACAATAGCTTGTAGAATGTTAAACTACAAGCTATTATAAATTTATTTTAACAGACTAATCTCTCTAAGTACTTTTAAAAAGTACGTCGCCTTTTATTATACACGAATCCTCTGTTTTTGTAACCTATTTATCGTCAACTTCTGTAAAATCTGCATCTACTACGTTGTCGTCATTTCCTTGGCTAGCACCTTGGTCATATCCTGCATCTCCTGCTCCACCTTGTGCTTGTTGTTGAGCTTGTGCTTGTTGATACATTTGTTCAGATATCTTATGGAATTTATTCATAACTTCATCTATTGCAGTTTTGATTTCACTAGCAGTTGCATCTTGTTTATCTTTAACTGATTTTAAGTTTGCTAAAGCACCTTCTATAGCTGATTTATCATCTGCACTTACTTTATCTCCTAATTCATTTAAAGTTTTTTCAGTTTGATAAATAGTTGATTCAGCTTGGTTTAATGCTTCTATTTTTTCTTTCTTTTGTTTATCTGCTTCAGCATTCATTTCTGCTTCTTTAACTTTTCTTTCTATTTCTTCTTCAGTTAAGTTAGTTCCTGAAGTTATAGTAACTTTTTGTTCTTTTCCAGTTCCTAAGTCTTTAGCTGATACGTTAACTATACCATTTGAGTCTATATCAAATGTAACTTCTATTTGAGGTATTCCTCTTGGAGCTGGTGGTATTTCAGATAATTGGAATCTACCTAATGTAGTATTATCATAAGCCATTGATCTTTCACCTTGTAATACGTGTATATCAACAGCAGTTTGGTTATCAGCAGCAGTTGAGAATACTTGAGATTTCTTAGTTGGTATTGTTGTATTTCTTTCTATTATCTTAGTAAATACGTTACCTAATGTTTCTATACCTAATGATAATGGAGTAACATCAAGTAATAATACGTCGTTAACTTCACCAGTTAATACACCAGCTTGTATAGCAGCACCAGCAGCAACACATTCATCTGGGTTTATACCTTTGTGAGGTTCTTTTCCTATAAATCTCTTAACAGCTTCTTGTACTGCAGGTATTCTTGTAGAACCACCTACTAATAATACATCGTCTATTTCTGATACTGAAAGTCCAGCATCTGATAAAGCACTCTTAGTTGGTCCCATAGTTTTTTCTACTAAATGAGCAGTTAATTCATCGAATTTAGCTCTTGTTAAATCTATATTCATATGTTTTGGACCTTCTGCAGTTGCAGTTATGAATGGTAGATTTATATTTGATGTCATTGTTGAAGATAATTCTTTTTTAGCTTTTTCAGCAGCTTCTTTTAATCTTTGTAAAGCCATCTTATCGTTTCTTAAATCTACACCTTCAGCTTTTTGGAATTCATCAGCTAAATAATCTATTATAACTTTATCGAAGTCGTCTCCACCTAATCTGTTGTTACCAGCAGTAGCTAAAACTTCAAAAGTACCATCGCCGATTTCTAGTAATGATACGTCGAATGTACCACCACCTAAGTCGAATACTAAGATTTTTTTATCTTCGTCTAACTTATCCATACCATATGCTAAAGCTGCAGCTGTTGGTTCATTTACTATTCTCTTAACATCAAGTCCTGCTATTCTACCTGCATCCTTAGTTGCTTGTCTTTGTGCATCTGTGAAGTATGCTGGAACTGTTATAACTGCTTCAGTTACTGTTTGACCTAAGTAGCTTTCAGCATCTGCTTTTAATTTTTGAAGTATTATAGCTGATATTTCTTGTGGAGTATATCCTTTACCATCTATATCAACTTTATAATCTGTACCCATATGAGTTTTTATTGATGATACAGTTCTTTCTGCATTTGTAACTGCTTGTCTTTTTGCAGGTTCCCCTACTATTCTTTCACCATCTTTTGTAAATGCTACTACTGATGGTGTAGTTCTCATCCCTTCTGTGTTTGCTATTATTTGAGGTTCTCCACCTTCTAATACTGCTACACAAGAGTTTGTTGTACCTAAATCTATACCTATTACTTTTGCCATTTTAAAACGCCTCCTGAAAATTTTCATTCTTAATTATTATTTATTAGCTACTTATTGCACTAGCTATTTATTATTTACAAATTTATCAATCTCATTAGCAAGATACTTTAACCATTGTAGGTCTTATTACCTTTGTACCTAGCTTGTATCCCTTTTGTAGTACCATTACAACTTTGTTTGGTTCTACACCTTCAACACTTTCTTGCATTACTGCCATATGGAAATTTGGATCAAAATCAGCATCTTCTGCTTCTATTTCTTCTACTCCAAATTTAGCAAGTGAATCCTTTAGTTGTTTATAAACTAAATCTACACCTTTGAAAAGAGCGTCTTCTTTATCTGTACATGCATCTAATGCTCTTTCCATATTATCTATAACTGGTATTAATTCAGTTATTATCTTTTCATTTGCAAATATGCCTATAGTTTCTTTTTCTTGTTGTGTTCTTCTCATGTAATTAGCATATTCTGCTTGAAGTCTTTTATATTTATCTTCAGACTGTTCTATTTTAGATTCTAATTCTTTTATTTGATCGTTGACTTTCTTTTCTTCTAATTTAGAATTTATATCTGTCACATTGTCATCTTCAGTTTGTTCTGTATCAGCTTCTTCAGCTACTTGATCTTCAATAACTACTTGATCTTTGTCTGAAGTACTTGCTTCACTTTTAACTTCAGATTGCACATCCTTATTTTCCAAGATATTACACCCCTCGATTCCTTTTATTTTCTATTTATTATTAAGTAATATATTCATATAATTTATTATTGAATATATTCTAGAATAATCCATTCTAGTCGGTCCTATAAAGCTTATGCGACCTATTTGTTCATTGTCTACTTTATATGTAGCTGTCACAACACTACAATCCTTAGCCTCTTTACAATCATTATCGCTACCAATTATTATATTAGTATTATCTTTTAATATGCCCTTTGATTGTATAATCTGTGCTACAGTTTCTTTTGTCTCAAGCATATCTAAAAAGCTTCTAGCCTTTAGCACATCATTAAATTCTGGATAATTAAGTATATTTGTAACTCCATTTAAGCTAATTGAAACATCATCTTCTGATACATTAGAATTCAATATACTAAGTAGCTTATCCACTATTGAAGAATATTCTCCTATTTCATATTTTATAAAAGCTATTAAATTGTTATCAATATCTGTTATGCTCTTTCCTGCAAGCTTCTTAGTAAGATTATCAGAAATTATATTCAACTTAGCTTGATCTAAATACTTTTTGGTGAAAATATCAGTTTTCTTTATATCACCAGTATCTGTTACAACTATCAATAAAATACTATGCTCTGCCATACTAACTAGTTGTATATGTTTAATTACACTAGGCTTTACTAATTGTCTTGTAGTACCTATTGTAGTGTAATTAGTAAGCTGTGATAACATCTTAGATGTTTCATGAATTAAACTTTGTATATGGTTCATATTACTTTCCACACATTTTTCTATAACTTGTTTATCGTTATCGTTTAACTCATTAGTTCCCATTAACAAATCTACATATAATTTATAACCTTTTTCTGTTGGCACCCTACCTGCTGATGTATGTGGTTGAACTAGATATCCTAATTCCTCTAAATCAGCCATTTCATTTCTTATAGTCGCAGCACTAACACCAAGATTATGCTTCTTAGAAATTGTTCTAGATCCTACAGCTTCAGCTGTTTCAATATAATCTTTAACTATCGCTTTGAGGATTTTCATTTTTCTTTCATTAAGTTCCATATAAGTTCCTCCTTGCTGTTAGCACTCACTAAATCCGAGTGCTAAAAAGATTATATATATTATATACCATTTATTTTTTTGTTTGTCAATACTTTTAATCTATATAATCTAAAAAAACGCTGTTTGATATTTCCCTTCCTCTCTGAGTAAGTTTAATACCTTTATGTGTCTTTATTATTAAATTTAAATCAATTTGTTTATTTAACTGTTCTCTATACTTACTTTCAAAATCTATACCAAACTCCTCAAAGTCCTTAAAAATTATACCTTCATTCATTCTAAGACCCATAATAATTTTTTCTTCTATTTTGTCCTTTAAGGTCAATTCTTCGAAAAATTCTATAGGCTTTTGATTATTAGATAACTTGTCATGATAAGAATCTAGACTTCTTTCGTTGTTGTATCTAATATTATTAATATATCCAGATGCTCCTGGTCCTAAACCTATATAATTTTTACATTTCCAGTACAATATGTTGTGCTTGCATTCATATCCCTCTCTAGCGTAATTAGATATCTCATATTGGTTGTAGCCTTTTGATTTTAAATAATTTATAGTGTATTCGTACATTTCAATATCTAAATCCTCATCA
>NZ_JBJDXL010000149.1:0-5772 GCF_051866655.1 Intestinibacter sp. | reverse complement strand
GAAATTATATTCATTTTTAAATTATGGATAGATATAATTTCCGTATATGTGTTTCAAGAAAATCTACATTATGGATCTTTAAAATAAAGATTTTCTTATTTTTTAAAACATTTTTAAGTATATCATATAAAATTAATTATGTGTTGTCAAAAAAAGAGGATGTACACAAAATAGATTTTATTCTATTTTGCGACACCCCCTCCTGTTAAATTTCTAATTCATTTCTTTTTCTAGAGTAGACAATAAATTTGAAAAATTTGTTTTGTCTATAAATTCAATGGAATTGTCCTCAAATACTACTATAAGAAATTGATCATCCTCCATATGGTAAGCTTCTATATTTATATTTTCTTCTATCTCTGCATAAATACTATATTGACATTGTTTATGCTTAGTTATATTCGATATACTGCTTTTATCTTCACCTATATATCTTTCCAGACTATTCTCATCTATACTTTCACTGTTTAAACTATCATACTCTTGATATTTTAAAATTGCAACATTAGCATTTTTATCTTTTACTTGTGATATATCAAAATTTTTAAAATCGCAGGTTTCAACTCTATTGACTTTATCATCCTTCAATCCTATAAAAATGGCACTTCCAGAAAATTTATAATCTGAAGTGTATTTAGGATATACTAGACCCTTACCTAAAATCTCTATATTTTTCCCATTTCTCATTTTTTCTAAATCCTTAAATACATCTATATCATCTACTTTTAATGAATAAACTATACTATAAGGATTACCCATATTTTTCAAAACATAGTCGTAATCTTTATCCATAATCACATTTACATCATTTTGTACCTTTGTCATCGTGTTTTTTTCTATAGCTTCCTTTGAAGGTTTTTTAGAATTTATATTTGAATTTGAACATCCAACTAAGAATGTCAAAAGTATTATCATTAAAGTTAACTTTTTTATAATTCTCATATGCTCGCCCTCCTCTCATTTTATAGGTACAACATATATACAACTTATTTATATTATACTTATTTCCACATTAAAAACACATTTTTTTAATACCTGTAACATTTTTGTTATATAAATTTATTTAAAATTAAAATTTTGTAACTAATCCCTTATTTTAATAATATACTAAATCTACCCTATAAATCAACAACTTTGTAATATATAATGGGTTTTATCTATATAAATCACCAAATTTATATCATTTGTTAAAATAAAAATTATATTTACAAAACAATAGAAAAGATAATTGCTGATTATCTTCTATTATACAAAAAATCCCAAGATCTTTTGAACTTGGGATTTTTTCTTCAACAAAAAGGGTATCGCCTATTTCTTAGTGCGACAGCCCCTATATACATATAAATTTCTATTTATTAAAAAATGCTTTGTAGCCTCTGTACATTTCAAATATATCAGCCTTTGATATTATTTCATAAGGTGCGTGCATGCTTAAAACTCCAACTCCACAGTCTAAAACCTGTGCATCGTAATTAGCTAAGATGTAAGCTATAGTTCCGCCTCCACCTTCGTCGACCTTACCTAATTCACCGCTTTGCCATACTACATTTGCTTCGTTAAATATGCTTCTTATTTCGCCGACAAATTCAGCATTTGCATCACTTGTGCCACTTTTACCTCTTGCTCCTGTATACTTAGATATGCATACTCCACAGCCCACATGGCAAGAGTTATTTTTTTCGTATACAGAAGGATAATTTGGATCGTATCCTGCATTTACATCAGCTGATAAAACCTTAGAATTTGAAAATGCTCTTCTCAATTTTAAATCAGAGTAATCTGTTTGTAGGTTTATTAATTCTGCAACTGTATTTTCATAAAATCTAGAATGCATACCTGTATTACCATTAGAACCAGTTTCTTCTTTATCTGCACAAAATGCTGATACTGTGTATTCTGGATTTTCAGTATCAAGTATTGCCTTTACAGCTGCAAATGAACAAACTCTGTCGTCATGTCCATAAGATAATATCATAGAACTGTCAAATCCAACATTTCTAGCCTTGCCAGCTGGAACGACTTCTATTTCTGCACTTATGAAGTCCTCTTCTACTAAGTTGTATTTAGAATTTAATAATTTTAAAATATTAGCTTTAACCTTTTCTTTTTCTTCCTTTTCATCTGGAATACTTCCTATTAAGACATTTAAATCTTCTCCCTCTATACCATCTGCTAGAGTTTTTTGTTTTTGCTTAGCTGCTAGATGAGGAAGTAAATCTGTTACACAAAATACAGGGTCGTTTTCTTCGTCTCCTATACTTATTTCAACACTACTTCCATCCTTTAATACAACTAGTCCATAAAGTGCTAGAGGTATTGTAACCCATTGGTATTTTTTTATTCCACCGTAGTAGTGAGTTTTAAAATATCCCATGCTATCATCTTCATATAGTGGATTTGGTTTTAAATCTAATCTAGGTGAATCTATATGACTTCCTACTATTTTCAATCCTTTTTCTATGTCTTTTTTACCTATTATAAATAGAGCTATATTTTTATTTCTATTTATGCAGTATATTTTATCTCCAGGCTTTACTTCACTTAGCTCATCTAGTGGTTTAAATCCTTTTTTTATAGCTAAGCTTTCTATTTCCTTTACACATCTTCTCTCTGTTTTTCCTTTGTTTAGAAAATCCATATACTCATCAGAATACTGCATGACATTTTTCATATTATCCATTTCATCTATGACTTTCCATCCATTTCTTAGCTCGTATTTAAGTTCCATTTTTTATTCCCCCATTTACTCGATAAAATTTTAGTTCTTTTTCTTCGCCTTCATACGTCTTTCGTATTCTTCTGGTGATACTACTTCTATATTTTCTAGTCTAGCTCTAAAATTAGCTCTAAAGTTAGCTAAGTACTCTTTTCTTAAAACATCTCTTTCTTTTATTTCTTCTGGTGTTAAACCTTCCTCTGTCTTATTTTTTCTCGCAAGCTCGTTAATTCTATCTATTTTCTTTTGATCAAACATAATTATTCTCGCCAAATACCCATAAAATCTCATATTTGGCTTCTCCTTTACTTAATTTTTTTATTGTTTTTATTATAATATTTCTACTAATAAAATATTTTATTACTTCTTAAATTATTTCTCTCTTTGTAATTGATAAAAAAGTCATCTAAATTTTCACCTATTATAGATATTCCTTCTCTAATATCGTCTAAGGATGCATTTGCTACATTTATTCTAAAATATCTATCGTCCATTATATTATCAAAGAAATAAGTTCCAGGTGTAATTATAACACCTTTTTCCAATATAAAATTGTAAAAATCATTGGATGAATACCCCCTCGGAAGCTCTAAAAAGAAATTAATACCTCCTACAGCTTTTCTAACCTTCAATTTGTCACTCAAACTTTCATCTATTAGTTTCTTTGCCAAGCTATATTTTTCATAATAAATTTTGCTTATATTATTTAGATATTCCTCCCAGTTAAAACAGCTCATATAGTAGTACATAGACTTTTGTATTAAGCCCGGTGTTGAAATATCAGAAGAATATTTCGCCCAAAGGATTTTAGACTGAAGCTCCATAGGTATTTCCACTATACCTATTCTAAGACCTGGCATTAAAATTTTTGAGAAACTCTTTATATAAATTACTCGATCATTGTTATCGTAGCTCTTTAGTGGATGATTATCCTCTGAGTCAAATGGAAAATCACTTATGAAATCATCTTCTAGTATATAAAAATCATACTCCTCTGACAACTCTATTAATTTTCTTTTTTTATAAGCTGAATAAGATATACCTGTTGGATTTTGAAAATTGGGCATAACATACATTAATTTAGGTTTTATTTTTTCGAGCTTTAGCTTTAAAATTCCTATATCTATACCGTCATCTAACATAGGTATAGATATTACCTTAGCTCCCCTACTTTTAAAAACCTCCAATGCACCATTATATGTCGGTTCTTCAACAAATACAACATCTGAATAATTTATAAGTCCCTTACAAACTATATCTATACCCTGCTGTGCACCTGATATAATTTGTATATTTTCCTTATCTGTATTTATTTGTTTTGCTCTCAAATATTTACTGATTTCTTCTCTAAGCTCTTTAGATCCTTTACCTTCATCATAATCAAATATAGTAGATCCATCTCTCTCTAAAGCCATGTTTATAGCTTTTTTATAATCCTCAATAGGAAACATATCTGCAGATGGATTTCCACTGTCAAAATGTATTAGTCCTTCTCTTTTTACACTTTTTTTCTTCTTTAATTTTAGATTTGAAGCAAAAGTCCCACTTCCCACGATTTTATAAACATATCCTTCATTTTCAAGCAATTCATATACCTTTACTATTGTAGCATTGTTAACCCCCATGTAATCTGCTAACTTACGAATTGGAGGTAATTTTTCATGTTCTTTTATTTGATTGCTGATGATTAATTGCTTTATAAAATTATAAATTTGTAAATATTTACTGCTACTCTTATTTAACTCTAATTTATATTTATCCATTTCTTACCTCTATATATTTATTTTAAATTTTATCTAGCTATATATTGATGCTAATTTTTTCCTCTGATATATTTAATATGTATATATTATATACTAATTTATTTAGAAAGGTAAAAAGTTTATGTACTCAGATTATCATATACACTCTAATTTTTCTCCAGACGGCAAATCATCTATGGAGGAAATGATTTTAAGGGCTATAGATTTAAATTTAAAAGAGATTTGTTTTACAGACCATGTAGACTACGATATAAAATATATGGATCATTTTATTGTAGACTACGATAAATATTTTGAGAGCTTGAATTACTATATTGAAAAATATAAAGACAAAATAAGTATTAAAAAAGGAATTGAATTTGGACTTCAAAAGCAGTTATTTGAAAAATGCGCAGAAGATGTAAAAAAATATCCATTTGATTTTGTAATATGCTCTCAACACGCTATAGATAGAATGGATTTATATTACAAGGATTTTTTCGAGGATAAAGATGTATATGAAGCCTATGATATCTACTATAGAGAATATTTAAATATTGTAAAAAACTTTAAATCCTACAACATTTTAGGTCATTTAGACCTAGTAAAAAGATACGGTCCATATGATCAAATTTTAGATGACGACTATTTTATAGATATAATCACAGAAATTTTAAAACAGGCTATTTACGATGGAAAGGGCATCGAAATCAATACCTCTTGCTTTAAATACAACCTTCCAGATTTAACTCCATCTCGAAAAATCATTAAGCTATATAAAGAGCTTGGTGGAGAGATAATAACTACTGGCTCTGACGGTCATCACACAGGATTTTTAGCTTGTAATTTCAAATACATTTACGACTATTTAAAGGAAACAGGCTTTAATTACATCTGTACATTCGACAAGATGAAGCCTATCTTTAATAAAATATAAGAATGATTTTAACCTCCTTAGAATAAATATTAATCATAGGAGGTGATTTTTTTGATAAAAATTCCAAATCTTTTATTGGCTACTATCATTCTGTCAATTTCCAATATAATTGTAAGAGGTTTAGGATTTATATATAAAATTTTTCTATCCAATATAATTGGAGAACAGGGTCTTGGAATATACCATATAGTATTTAACTTTCTTATGATATGTGTTGCACTGACTACTACTGGTATTCCAACAGCTCTAAGCTGTTTTATATCTACTACAAATACATTAAAAAATAAAAAGGGAACAAATACATACTTTATATCAACATTGTACATAGCTTTTTTTATAGCTTTTTTTATTTCAATATTCGTATCACTAAATAGCAA
>NZ_JBJDXL010000148.1:0-5804 GCF_051866655.1 Intestinibacter sp. | reverse complement strand
GACGAATATAATGAATTTTATAGTAAAAAACGTTAATTTAATAAAATACGATTCGCCTAAAAAAATAAATACAGAGGCTTACGTGTACGATCCTAAAACAGGAAAAAGTAAATCTCAATCTGAGCTAAATAAAGCTGCTAAAAAAGCTAATTCAGCTAATGCTAAAGCTTCTGCCTCTGACAATACTAAAAGCAATTCCCTAGGAACTTGTCCTGTCTGCGGTGGCGATGTAATCGAGGTTGAAAGCGGATTTTTATGTACGAACTACAAAACTTGCAAGTTCGGAATATTTAAAAACGACAAATACTTAGCCCTTTATAAGAAAAAGCCTAATAAGACAATGGTAAAATCCATCCTTAAAAAAGGCGAGGCAAAAGTTAAATCACTTACAGACAAAAACGGAAATAAATTCGACGCTGTATTGACATATACTAAAAACGAAAAAGGATATTTCAGCTGGTCGATTAAGAGATAAGGATAAAATTCAAAAATTTTTAAAATAGCTTTCTATGATAATTTTTAACTTCAATTACAGCATAATCATAGAAAGCTATTATATTTTACATAGTTTAAAATTTATAAGATTACTTACTTTTTTCATTTAATCCCCTTATAACATTAAATAAATTACTCAGAGCAATACATCCCAATGCAGCAATAAGTGAATTATTGTTTGATTTATCTCCAAATATACTAATACACAAAAATATTATTCCTGCAATTGCTAACCCCGCACTTGCTATGACAAGAAGTGTTTTTATTGTTTTATTATCCATAATTGATCCCCCTTTTAAATTTCCAAAACAATATATATCACATCTCAATATATCGTCATATGATATATTTATAATATATCATGTTCCGATATATCTGTCAACGAGTTATTCTATTTCAAAATAAGCTTCCATTCATCATTTTGAACTACATATTGAAATTCGGTTAATTTATCATCTAATATTACTTTCAACAATTCACTGAAATTATTGACAAGATCGAGCTTCGATAAGTCCTCCCTTTTAACCCAATGCATCTCACCCTCTTTTGAGCTTATAACATCTCCATCATATTCATCAGTTTTAAAAAGGAATACGATATATCTTCCACCTTTTATTGGAAACTGCTTTACTCCACATAATTTAGGATTTTTTATTGTAAGACCTGTCTCCTCTTTCATTTCTCTTATTACAGCATCGACAATAGACTCTCCACTTTCGATATGACCACCTGGAAGAGTATATCCTTTCCAATCTTCACCGACTCTATCCTGCAATAAATATTTATCTCCCTGATAAATTAAACATAGTACTGTCAATTCAACATTTTCTGTTCTACTCATCTATATCCTCCATATCTATAAATTCAAATTCAAAAAAATACTTTAACGCACAATATAAATAAACTATGCACTAGCTCTTATTTATATTATAAAATATAAATAGTATAGCAATCATTTTCTTATTAAAAATTTTTATATCAAAGGAGAAAATACATTATGACTGAACAAGCACAAGCTGTCGTTAAATTTTTAAATGACAGAGAAATTAAATTCGATATCGTTGAACACAACGCAGTATATACAATCGATGAAATGTTAGAATTAAATTTACCGAACCAAGATGCAATAGCCAAAAATTTATTTATTCGAGATGACAAGAAAAAGAATTATTACCTTCTTGTTATAAGAGAGGATAAGAGAGTACAACTAAAATCCTTAAGACAAAAATTAGGTTCAAGACCATTAACTTTTGCTTCTGAAAATGATTTAAGTAAAATTTTGGGGCTTACAAAAGGCGCTGTAACTCCATTTGGTATTTTGAACGACGATGAGCGCAAAGTAAAGGTGATATTTGATGAGTCATTCCATGAAACTTTAATAGGTGTACATCCTAATGATAATACAGCTACAATATGGTTAGATTCATCAGATTTGATTTCTATTATAGAGCAACATGGCAATTCTATTGAATTTATGGAAATGTAGTTTTTACAAGCTAAAACTTATAAATGCGAAAGGAACTGCAGAAATACACAATATCTTTCTCCAATTCCTTTCGCATTTTAATATCTAAAAATATATTGCCATAATCTATCCACGTTTTAACATTCTCATTTTGAACTCTCTAATTTTGACCATATATCTACTTGTATAAATCACACCAACAATTAACATTCCAAATGAAAATCCAAGTGCAAAACTAGCAATTTTTTCTGTAAATCCACTATCTGCCATTCCTAAAGCCTCTAAAGCTATATATACAATAAAACATATAACACCTATCAAAAATAAAATATGCATTCGCTTCGTAATTATTTCTCTTTCTTTATTGCTATAATCCGCTACCTTAAGTACAGTTTCTTCTAAATCCTTGTTCATTTTCTCGCTTTTCCTTTCTCCATCTAAAATTTCTCTAATTTCTACATCATAATAATCTGCAATCTGAATAAGAATATCCAAATCTGGCATATTCGAACCAGTTTCCCATCTTGATATAGTTCTACCAGATACACCTAATTTTTCGGCAAACTGTTCCTGAGTTATACCTTTGTCTTTGCGCAGTTCTTTTAGAAAACTGCCTATCTTTTTTTGATCCACTCGATTACCTCCTTTCAAATTCATTTTATCTTTTATACAGAAAATAAAACACGACACAAAGCGAGAAATGCCGTATTTTTATACACTAGACACGGTATGTCTAGTCAATAAATTTGTGGCTATATCTTATTTATTAAAAAAATTATACCTTTTAATATCTTGTATATTTACATTTTGATTTTTCAAATTCTTCTCTATTTTACATAAAACACATTCTCTATATGTTTTAATCTTATTAGGCATCGATACATCAGCTAAAATCATCGGCATCATGACGATTATAATAAAAAGCCCTATCGATGGAGCGAATTCATAAAATATAAATAAAAAAAACAGATGGCAAATCAAAAAAATTAATTTAATAAGTTTTGGGAAACGAAATTCACCAAAGATGCTACATCCTTTTGGGTTCATCTCTATATTAAATTCAAAAAATATCCCATTATTAAATGTCTGCATATGCCTATCAGTAGGACTATCTGTATTTCTATTAAAAAGCTTTCTATACATCATTTTAAACTCATCTTGATATACAAAAGACTTCATAATATAAGAATCTTTTACTTTTTCTACCTTAGTATCCTTTGTATGCAATAAATCAATAATATTTGATTCTATATTATCAGTTAAAATATCTACTTTATACATTTTTTAATCCTCAAAATACTCTTCTCTTTTTTTATTCCAATATTCCTTATCCTCTTGCGTTATTTTTCTCAAAACCTTACAAGGATTACCAGCAGCTATCACGTTGTCTTCTATATCCTTTGTTACTACTGAACCTGATCCTATAACTACATTATCGCCGATTTTGACACCTGGATTTATAACTGTATTTCCACATATCCATACATTATCGCCGATTTTTATTTCTTGTCCAAATTCAAGACCTGTAATTCTGACCTCTGCATCTATTGGATGACCTGCTGTATATACGCATACTCTAGGTCCAAACATAACGTTGTTTCCTATCTCAACTTTGCATACGTCTAGTATTATGCAGTCGTAGTTTGCGAAGAAATTATCTCCAATATATATGTTTTTGCCATAGTCACATCTAAATGTAGGTTCTATAAACACATTTTTGCCGACTTTTCCGAATAAATCGTTTAATAAGCTAGTTCTGTAGTCCATTTCTTCTTCTGTAGAATTATTGAATAATCTAATTAATTTTCTACATCTTATAGCCTCTTTTTGAAGTTCTTCATCACTTGCCATGTATAATTTTCCTGATAACATTTTTTCTTTTTCTGTCATAATTTCCTCCATGATTACTATTAATTACAATATCCAAATATCTCCATTTGACATTCTAATCATTTGCCCTTCAAATTTTTCCTTTACTTCTCCGGTGTTCCAATCCCTAATGATTATCATTTCATGATACTCAGTATCTTCATACCACTCTGAGCAATATAAATTATCGCCATCACGAAACATCAATCCCTCCGTATCTCCTATCTTGATTTTTTTCTTCTCCGGCCATATTACATTTAAATATCCGTCATTTGCCTCTCGAATTAATAAAACTGGTGCAACTCGAAGCAATAGATTATAACAATCCTCTACTTCGCTAAGTGATAATTCTACTACGATAGATTTCTCTTTAGTGTTTGGAGTATAAGATACTATTTTAATCTTTTTTTGATTAAAATCGACTACTAGAAAATATAATATCCCATCATAAAATATTGGAGCATCGACATACATATTTTCTTTAATCTCAAAAGGTCTAATCACTTCTCCATCTGGATAATGTATTAAAATACAATTCATTCCCTGATAAATATTTCCAGACTTGATAATATCCTCAGCTTCATACAAATCACAAAATGTATTTTTCGCTAATTTGCAATAGTACCACTCACTTGTACCTTCAACTTGCTCTGGATAAACATCTGTTAATCCATCAATTTTTAAATACTTCATTTCACTTCTCCTATAAATTTCTATTCATTAAAATTTCAAATTTATAAAATACACCATAGCCACACCGATACACGATAAAGTAAAAAAATATCCAAAATAAATCGGTGTCTTAGGACTATTCAAATCTACAACCTTATCAATGTCATCTCCTTCTATAGTTACCTTATCGCCTCGTATAGTATATAGCTTATCATCTTGCAAATAATAACGACTTCCATTAAAATTTTCTATCTCTACCTGTTCTTCTCTATATGTATTTTCTTCTACTATTTTCTCATTAGATATATCAATTATAAACTCATGATAGTAGTCGGGATCTTCATAGTCCTTGTTCTTGCTTTCTACTAAAAATGCAGTTAATCCCTCTTCAAAATTCAAATAAACTCCAATTGCACCTGCACCGTGATTTACTTTCATTAAGAAGTCTCCATTTTCATCGAATATCTCTGTATAGTTGTCACAAACTACATACATTCTACCTTTTTCATCTACTAGAAAATCCTCTTTATCGTATAATGGACTATACTCATTTACTATCTCAAATTGCTTTGTCTCTGACCCTAATCCAAATATCAAAGCTCCTATAAATCCTGTAAAAAACAAGAGTGCACCCAATAAAGAGCAAATTACTTTTATATATTTACTTCTATTCCCCATTTTTAAAATACTAGATGCATCTTTATATAATTCATCTAAATCATAACAATTGATTTCTTCATTATCTAGATATGTATATTCAAATTTTTTAGATGATATCTTATTTGTTTCCTTAGTTAATAGATTTATTATAGTAAATTTTTCTGTATCATACCCAGTAATTATACTATTATAAAGAAATAATGTTAGCAATATTCCAACATCTAAAAACCACGTTTTCAAAAAATCAGATAAAGCGAAGTAGAATACACACAATTCAATAAAAATAAGCATTATAAACCATAGAATTTTCAACTTTTTTGAATAATGGAAATTTCCAACTAAGTTTATAGCGTCTTCTACTTTTACTATTTCTCCTTTAAAATTTATCCCTTTTTTGTTTTTTACCGTTTTATGTGTATTTTGGTCTATGTACTTTTTATATGTAATATTAATTTTATTATCATTAATTGTGCATTGTAGTAGCTCTTGGAAATTTATACGGTTTAAGTCTGCATCGCTACTTGCAATTGGAATAACGTATTTTTTCATATGTCCTCCTAATTTATCTATCATCAAGCTCTTTTAAAAAACGATATTTCAAATCGCCTTGCAAAAATCTAGTAGGTATAAAAGCAATGCTCAT
>NZ_JBJDXL010000147.1:0-5846 GCF_051866655.1 Intestinibacter sp. | reverse complement strand
TAACTTATGAAATGGGGGATATAAACTTGATAAAAGTAGGAATAAATGGTTTCGGTAGAATAGGAAGAAATGTGCTTAGAATAGCACAAGAAAGATTAAATGATGATATACAAATAGTTGCTATAAATGCTAGAGCAAATGCAGAAACATTAGCACATTTATTTACATATGATTCTTGCTATGGAATATACAAAGGTGAAGTAGAAGTTAAAGACGAAGAAACTATGTTAATAGATTCTAAAGAAGTAAAAATTCTTAGATATTCAGATCCAGCTGAAATACCATGGGGTGAATTAGGAGTAGATATAGTAATTGAATCTACAGGTAAATTTAGAGATAAGGAAAGCGCTTCTAAACATATAGCTGCTGGAGCTAAAAAGGTTATAATAACTGCACCAGGTAAAGACGAAGACATTACAGTAGTAATGGGTGTAAATGAAAAAGAATACGACAGCGAAAAACACAATATAATTTCAAATGCTTCTTGTACAACTAACTGCTTAGCACCATTTGCAAAAGTACTAGACGAAAAATTCGGTATAGAAGAAGGTTTAATGACTACTATACATGCATATACAAATGATCAACAATTATTAGATAAAACTCACAAGGATTTAAGAAGAGCAAGAGCTGCAGCTGAATCTATGATACCAACAACAACAGGAGCTGCAAAAGCCGTAGCTAAGGTTTTACCTCAATTAGAAGGTAAATTAAACGGATTTTCAGTAAGAGTTCCTACTCCAACTGTTTCACTAGTAGATTTAGTTTGCACACTTAAAAAAGGTGCTACAATAGAAGAAGTAAACGCTGCACTAAAAGAAGCTGCAGACGGAGAATTAAAAGGAATATTAGGATACTGTGATAAACCACTTGTATCAATTGATTTTAGAGGAGATTCTAGATCTTCTATAATAGATGCATTATCAACTATGGCGATTGGAGATAAAATGTTCAAGGTTGTATCTTGGTACGACAATGAATGGGGTTACTCAACAAGAACTGTAGACTTAGTAAAATATGTTGCAGAAAGATTATAATCTAGATGTATTTTACGCTGAATTAGTTAACCATATTTAACCAAATAAAAATAAACCTATTTAATACATTGTTTCTACTAATTTATTTTAAGAAGCAATGTTTTTTTTTGCAAAACTTTGTTAAAATATAAGTAGTATATAGAAAAATTGGAGGATAAAAAAATGAGTGAAAAAAAATTAGCATCAGATTATTTTATGGAAGGATTAAATTGCGCTGAATCAGTAATACAAGCATATAACGATGAATTTGGTACTGATATACCAATAAGAGTAGCAAGTGGTTTAGGCGGCGGATGTGCTGTTGGAAATTTATGTGGAGCTGTAAATGGAGCATGTATATGTGCTAGCTTTGCAAAAGGTAGAGATAAAGTAGGCGAAGAAAATGTAGCAAAATCTTATACTAAAAAAGTAATGGAAAAAGTTAAAGAAACTTATGGTGCTACAGATTGTAAAGCTCTTAAAAAAGATAGAGTTGGATGTAAAGAAATAGTAGACTTTGCTTACGATGCAGTAAAAGAAGCTTTAAAATAAGTTTAAAAAGTTAAATTTTATAAAAAATCTTTCTCTTTATAGGGAAAGATTTTTTTATTTAATGATTAATGCATATATAAATATGATATAATATAATTCAAAATCGATAGACAATAAAATTAAATATATAGAAAAGGTGAATAAATATGAAATTAATTGATAATGCTATATTTTCAAGATTTCTTCAATTTGATATAGATGAAAATATTCCAATTTATGAAGGTAGATTTTGTATATATTTACTTGATAAAAAGTACAAATGCACTGGAAATGTGGTATATAAAATGGCTACAGAAGGAACGATAGTGTTCAAGGGAAGGATATTATCGATTAAGGATTACGATGTCAATATTACATTGGATTATGACTCAGCAGAAATTGAAATTTACCAGTATAAGCCGGCTTCTGTTACGATAACATCTATAAACGACTCGACTATAGAAGGATATATAAACCACGGACATATAAGATCTAAAAATTACGAGGTCGATTATGTCGATTTTGATATTGTAAATTTTGATAAATATTTTGGAAAACTCATAAGATATAACGACAAGCTATTTGCAGGGAGAATGGAATTTAATTCAGGTGATTTTGAAGTTGTAATAGATAAAAGATTTGACTTTACTAAGGAGCTAGATGAAAAATTAAAAGACAGAGATGCACATATAATAACTCATAGCGGTAGAATAAGAAGAAAGGATAAAAAATCCTTTAGAACAAATATAGTAAATCAGCTATTTGATAATTTGGCGCTTTCTTTTAGCTTTATGTGCGGCAGATATGTAGATATATGTGCGGCATTTGGTTACAAAGACGGAGAAAATGTATATAGATTGTGGAGGGAGACATTTATAAGTCCATATAGATTTGTTCCAAATTGGAAGGACACTATATCTAATTATCATAATATGGAAAAATATCTAACTCTTATGAACAATAAATTGACAGACAACTACTACAATCAAGCTATAAGACAAGCTGTCGACTGGTATTTGCAGTCATTTGATGGATTGACTTTAGAAAACAACCTTATATCTATACAGATATGTCTAGAAACATTATCTTATATAGTATTAGTTGAGCAGGAGCATATATTTACAGACGATGAATTTGACGAAAATTTAGCCACAAAAAACATAAGGACTCTACTAGATGTCTGTTCTATTCCTTATGGAAAGGAAGAATTATTTTTATTCGATAATTATATAAATGACAGATTTGACGACGGTGTGGACTTGCTTATATACTATAGAAATAAAATAGTCCATCCTACGAGAAAGAGAAATAGAGCCACTATTACAGTTGAAGATGTGTGGAATATAATACAAATAGGAACTAGATATGTAGAATTGATTATACTAAATATAATCGGATACAAGGGAGAATACTCAAACAGGTTAGTTGATAGAGCATATGGAGAGGTTCAGCTCGTTCCATGGAACGAAAATTAATTGATTTTAGAAAGGAAGATATTATGATAAAATTTTACGGTTATTCAAAATGTTCAACAGTTAAAAAAGCAAAGAAATGGTTACAAGATAATAATATTGAATTTGAAGAAATAGATTTAATAAACGATACTCCTACAAAAGAGGAATTAGAACAAATTTATAAAAAAAGCGGTATGCCTATAAAAAAATTTTTTAACACAAGTGGTGTAAAATATAGAGAATTAGGACTTAAGGATGTTGTAAAAACTGAAACAGACGATAAATTACTAGAAATATTAGCAAGTGACGGCATGCTTATAAAAAGACCTATGATAGTAGGAGAAGATATAGTTATAAATGGCTTTAAAGAAAAAGAATACGAAGAAAAGCTTCTAAATAATAAATAAATACTGAGATTTATGCAAATTTTATTTTTGTCGAAATTAAAATTTGCATATTTTTTTAAAAAAATAGACAAAATTATCAAAAAAATTACACAAATCTGTAAATTTATGCTACAATAATATTACAAATTTTTATTTTTTTATTTTTATATTTAATACATTTAAAAAACAAGAGGAGGAGACTATATGAATTGTCAATATTGCCAAAAGAGAGATTATTTGTTGGAGAATGAATTTGCTTATGCAAAATTTGATACTAATCCAACTACACCAGGACACATGTTAATAGTACCAAAAAGACATGTAACAGATTATAATTATTTAACAGAACAAGAAAAAGAAGCTATGCATCAATTAGTAGATATGAGTAAGGATGCTTTAGTAGGTATATATAATCCAAGTGATTATAATTTAAGTATGAATGTATGTGAAGCAAATGGGCAAGCTGAACATTTATATTTCAATTTAATACCTAAATATGCAGAAGCTGAAAATACAAATACAGAAATAGCTTAGTTAAATTAAAGGTCGCGGCAATAAATATAATAATAGATTTAGTAATAGTAGCAATATAATCGTAGTAGTAGATATTAAAATATAATCGGGCAATATAGAGCCATATAAATTAGAAGTATCTGATTTATATGGCTCTTTTACTTTTAAAAAATATATATAAATAATTAAAATTTCTTGTAATGAAGGAAATTAATTATAAAAATAAAATTAATTATAAATATTCAGTAAATTAAGAAAATTAAATTAATTTGTTGAGAAACGACATTTTTTGTGCTAATATTATTGTTAATAAAATAATATTTGATAAATTTAAAGAAACTCTTTTCGAAAAATGTGTACAATATATTGGATTCTTAATTTTATCAAAAGGGGGAATACTTATGGAGCATTTACACAATCATAGAGATCATATCAATGAAAGATTAGAAAGATATGGCGTAACATTTGGACTATATAAAAATGGAGTATTTAAAAATCAATTATTTCCTTTTGATACTACTCCTAGAATAATTACTAAAGAAGAATTTGAAGTTATTGAAAAAGGATTAATTCAAAGAGCCTCAGCACTTAATTATTTTTTAGAAGATATATACACTAAAAGATCTATACTAAAGGATAATGTAATACCTGAAGATTTTATATTTTCATCACCTGGATATTTAGAAGAATGCTGCAATATAACTCCTCCTTTAGGGATACATAATCATATTTCTGGAATTGATTTAGTTCAAGCTAAAACTGGAGAATGGTTGATTTTGGAAGATAATTTAAGAGTTCCATCAGGAGCCTCATATCCTTTGATAGCTAGGGACATAGTCAGAACAATATCTCCGGAGACATTTGAAGAAAATAATGTCTGGGATAATAGAGATTATGCTAAGCTATTAAAAGAGATGTTTGACGATGTAAATTGCGGAGGAATAAATGTAGTTTTAACTCCAGGAGAATATAATTCAGCGTTTTTTGAACATTCTTATTTAGCTGAAAAAACACACTCTATGCTTGCATTTCCAGGAGATCTATTTGTAGAAGATGATGTCGTATACTACAAATGTATGAATGGTCATAAAAATAGAGTTGGAGCTATATACCACCGTATTTCAGACGAGTATATGGATCCTATGGTATTTAATAAAGATTCCTTAATAGGTATACCTCATGTTATGGAGGCTTACAAAAAAGGAAATGTAGCACTTATAAACGCACCTGGAAATGGTATAGCAGATGATAAGGGAATATATTACTTTGTACCTAAGATGATAGAGTATTATTTAGGAGAAAAACCGATTTTAAATAATGCTCCGACATACGTACCTTATTATAAAGAGGATTACGATTATATTTTAGAAAATATAAAAAAATTAGTAATAAAAGATGTAAGTGAAGCAGGAGGATATGGAGTAGTATTTGGAAGAGATTTAACTGAGGAAAAATTAGAGGAATTAAAATCTCTTATAATAGAAAATCCTAGAAGATTTATCGCACAAGAGATAATAGATTTCAAGGATTTAAAATGTTACGAGGATGGCGAATTTGTATATAGAAAAGCAGATTTAAGAGCTTTTATAATACAAGGAAAAGATATTAAGGTCTGGAAAAGTGGACTTACAAGATTTGCAAGAGGTGAAGGAAGCTTTGTAGTAAATTCATCTCAAGGAGGAGGTTTCAAAGATACATGGATTATATCTCAATAAATAAAAAGGAAAATTTGTACTGGTTGGGAAGATATTTAGAAAGAGCATACGAGCTTGGAGTATATTTGAAGAAATACTACGATGATATGCTAGATGATAAAACTACTTACGAAAAGTTTTGTGAGGTTTTAGGTATACAAAATACCTTTGAAGATAAAGATGATTTTATTTTAAAAATGGTATCTGATCCTACAAATCCTTCAAGCATAATATATTCTCTAAACTGCGCTA
>NZ_JBJDXL010000146.1:0-5865 GCF_051866655.1 Intestinibacter sp. | reverse complement strand
AAAATAATTTAACATATTTACAATGGTTCTAAGTTAAGTATATGTATAATAAATCTTATTTTATTTCTTCATCTTTTCAAATAAAAATAGTGTATATCAAAAATAGATTTGACATACACTAAAAAATACAATCAACTATTTATATCGTGCTATGATTTCTTTTGATTTTTTAGGCACTTACATGTCTGATGGGTTCCTATACTAGCTAGGCCGCTTATCGCACCTGCCATAAATGTTTCTGGGGAAAAATTTTTATTTATCATAACGTTTAACACTGTACCTAAAATTAATAGAATCAGCGGAATATATTTATTTGGAATAAAATCCAAGCTATTTTTTATAACATATCCAACACACATACAAAACCCGATGATTATCGGCACCATATATTGAGTATATTGACTTAAATCCATAAAATCACCTCTTGTAACATATTATTCATAAAATAAAAATAATGCTACTTTTAAAGCGAATATTTGACAATAAAAAATAAAAGCCAACAGATTTTCATCCGTTGGCCTTGATTTTATATTTATTTTACAGTTCTTGTAATACTCTTAGATACATATCCTGTCTTGCTCATCTTTATAGTCACAACTGTTTTTTTCTTTTGCTTAGGTATTGTAAGTGTATAGCTTCCTGTAGATTTTACAGTAGTTGATGACCCTATTTGTTTTCCATTTACATATGCCCTAATAGTCGCTCCCTTTGAGCCTTTACCAGTTACCTTAGTAGTTGTTGAATAAATAGTGCTAGCAGTAAATGTCGCTGTAAATCTCTTTAAAACTGTCTTTGTAGCTGATTTTGAATAATAGCCTGATTTTGAGGCCACTACCTTGATAGTTGTTCCTCCTGATTGCTTAGGTATACTTATGCTGTATTTTCCTGCAGAGGAAGCTTTGCCTGAACCAATTAAAGTTCCCTTTGAATTGTAAACTTTAATTGTTGCAGATTTTGATGCAGTACCAGTTACAACTGTATCAGAAGAATCTATAGTATCTATAGTAGGTGAAGCCATGTTCTTTTTAACTGCTTTTACTGCTTCTAGTGCATTTACTTTTCCGTAGCCTGTAAAGCTATCTTTTCCTGCTTTTCCTATATCGTCTGCTGTAGAATATAAAGCAGATTTTATATCTTCTACAGAAGCATATGGATTTTTAGATTTCATAAGTGCCACAACACCTGCAACTATAGGAGAAGCCATTGATGTTCCACTATCGTACATATATCTTTTTCCGTTTGAATAAGGTATTGTACTGTATATCTCTCTTCCATATGCTGATATATCTTTTTTAGTTCCGTAATTTGAATCATATGCCTTTTGATCGTCCTTATCTATATTTATTACAGATATACAGGCATCGAAGTCAGCTGGATAGAATTTCATAGTGCTGTTATCATTTCCACCTGCACATACAGTTACAATTCCCTTAGCTGCTGCATCTTCAATAGCATTTTCTAATAATTTATCTTGATTTTTATCATATGTACTATAAAAATTATCATCTATAAGTCTTCCCAAACTCATATTTATTACCTTAGCTCCCTTTTCAACAGCGTATTTATATCCTTTAAGAATGTCACTTGTAATAGCTGAAACTTCTTCACCACTTCCTTGGAATACATTTATTGCTATTAAATCTATATTGTTATTTCCTATACCTGCTATACCTGTAGAATTATTAGTTGTAGCTGCTAATACACCTGATACATGTGTTCCATGATGCCAGCGGTCTTTTTTCAAATTAGCAAAACCATTTACAGCATCCTTTGCTAAGTAAATATTTTGTTGTAAATCTGGATGATTTACATCTAATCCAGTATCTATTACTGCTACCTTTACTCTGCTAGTACTTATTGTATCTAGATAATCCCAAGCATCGTATATTTTTAATTTTTCTAAATAATATTGTCTACTTGAATATTTATCATTTGTACTTGTAGTAGAGGCTGCTTTTGAACTGCTTGAAGATACTAGCTTATATACAAAGTTAGGCTGTACTGATTCTATACAGTCGCTGTCTTCGTAGTTTTCTAACGCCTTGGCCACAGTTTCTGAATTAGATATGTCTATTACTCCTACATTATCGTCATTTACTTCATCGATTTCACCGTCTAAATTAGTCACTACAGCATCTTGTAAATCCTCATCGACATCATCTTTAAATTCAACGATTACTTGTCCTGGCATATAACCTAAATCATCGCTTTCATTACTTCTTTCTTCTGCTGCTTCTTTATAGTCTTTTACTATTTGATCAGCCCTTGAATCAATAGAGTCTTTAAATTTCTCGATTTCTTCGTCTTTATCTTCATCATAATAGTAGTTTAAAACTTCTTTTACTGCATACTCGAAATTTTTATCGAGCTTGTACTTGTTCACTTGTGATGCCACATAGTCACCATCTGCTTTATCCAAATCAAATTTTGCTTCTAATTGTTTAGATACTTTTTCTTTTTGTGCATTTTCTGCTTCAATCTTTTTTTCCTCTGCATTTAAAGAATTTTTTTCTTCAGCATAAGAATAAATTGTACCTATATTAGGCAATACTAATGATAAAGATAAAAATAAAGATATAACCTTTTTCTTAAAAACCATCATAAGTCCCCCATTTTTTATTAAATTAAATTTTAGATACTATAAATATTTCCTTATTTATATTTATAATTTAGGAAAATATATTTTTATAATATCTATAAATTTATATTCAATTATAACATGAAAATAAGTTTATAAAACACTTATTTTTTAATATAATGTTTTACAATTTTGTAATTTTTCCCAATCTCCAAATATCTCCACCCAAATTGTTATAAATTTTACATTTTATTGAAAAAGATTGATAAAAATTTATTAATTTTTGATACTTTTTTGTCTTTTTGTGGTAATATATAAATATATAGTTTTATATTTTGGAAAAATATATCTTCTATTAGATGTGTAATTTTCATGTATTCTCCCATCCCTACCGTTGTTTTCAACGGTAGGGATAACCATTATAAGGAGGTTTTTCGATTGTTTATTTTATGCGTATTATTAGTAGTTTCTTTAACAATTCTAATTTATTTAACTTATATTGATTCAAAAAAATATAGGATTCCAAGCAAGACAATAACCAGTATTTTATTTTTAGCTATAGCAATTTTTAGCTATTTAAATCACAATTGCAATTTTTCATACTTTTTATTTATAATACTTGGACTCGTATTTTCACTGTTTGGCGATGTGTTTTTGGCTTTTAATAAGGACAACGGGAAAATGTTTATCTTAGGTCTTTTCAGTTTTTGTGTGACTCATATTTTTTATTATGTGGCATTTGATCATTTAACTAATTTTTCTATAGCTTATTTTTTAATAAGCATCGCATTTGGAAGTATTATAGCAATAGGTATGAAGCTCATGAAATTTTTGGACTTTGGTAAGCTATTTAAGATTATAGTTTTATATACATATATTATAAGCTTCATGCTTTTCAAAGCTATTTCCCTATATCCTTATCATGCAATTTGGTCTAATCTGATTATTGTCGGTGCGATTTTATTTACTATTTCAGATATGATTTTATGCTTTGTTTTATTTTATAAGGATTGCCCTAAGTTTATGGAGAGCTTAAATTTAGCTACTTATTATATAGGACAGATGATAATTGCACTTAGTATAGGATATATGTTTTAAGCAAAAAAGATATCTAGCGTTAGTTTACTAGATATCTTTTTATTTTTAATTTGTTTTTTTATATTCATCGTATTCGTATTTTGTAATTTTATACCTAGCATTGCACTTGTCGCACTGTACAATCGCACCGCCCTTGTATTTCATAAATAAAGACACTAAAGCTAACACTACAGCAAGTATTACAAAAACAGGAGCAATAGCTGAGCCTATAGCTGGAATGATAGAACATACTAAAGCACATACTAGAGAATAAAAACACATCTGCATAAAATTTTTAGAAGCACTGATCAATTTTGCATCATTTTTACATCGTTTACATTTTATAGTTTCATTAGCCATATTAAGCATCCTCCATTTTTAGTTAAAATTGATAAATATGATAATACTATATTTAATAGTTCTAGAAATTTATACAAATTCCCTCTATTATCGATCTATATTTTTTCTTCTGCAGAGATCATTTTTTAACATATCGTCAAATTTTATAGCAAAATAGCTCAAAAATATCCATATAACACTAAACAAAAGTGAAATCTGTCCATTTAAATTGTATTTGAGATTTGAATAATCCCAAATTCCAAGATTTAATTTAATATTTAAAATATATCCTGATACATACTCAATTAAAGTTATAATAATAGCGCTCAGTATGCATTGTTTATACATTTTCATTTTCGGCGTAATATCATTTATAACTCCTGCAAAAGCTCCACATAATCCTCCGACTATTATCATAGATGGATGCGTATATCCTCTAAAAATCATCTCGATATTCGTATATACGCATCCCATTATTACAACTATCAAAATTTCCTTTACAATAAAATCCTTCACTAAAATCCCCCCAACATATGTATTAGTTAATAGTATGAATTTTTTCGATAAATAATTCTTTTGTGTTTGTATATTATTCAAAAATGTATTAACATTATTTATGGAAATATTTAGATAAAGGAGATAATCATGAAGAAATTATTTATAAGAAATGCAACAATAGACGATTTAGATATTGTATATAATATAGAAGCTAAGTGTTTTCCAGAAGCAGAAGCTGCAACTTACGATGCTCTAAAGGAAAGACTAGCTACTTTTCCAGAGTCCTTCTTCGTAGCAGAGCTAGACGGAGATATAATAGGATTTGTAAATGGATGTTCGACAGATAAGCCAGAGCTTCCAGATGAGCTTTACCACGATTTATCTATGCACAATCCAAATGGAGCATACCAAACAGTTTTTGGTCTTGACGTACTTCCAAAGTATCAACACAACGGATATGCATCTCAGCTTATGAACCATTTAATAGATATCAGCAAAGAAAGAGATAAAAAGGGAATTATCTTGACTTGCAAGGATCATTTGATTGGATTTTACGAAAGCTTTGGATATAAACATCTAGGAGTCTCAAATTCTACTCATGGAGATGCTAAGTGGAACGACATGCTATTAGAATTTTAACAAATACATAAAGCTATGGTTTTAAAACCATAGCTCTATCCATATATATTATAAAAATTAAATATCCTTTTGCATATGTACAACACTGAATTTTCTATCAAACTTCATACCTATATTTTTCAACTCTCCAGCCACATAAAAACCGTGTTTTTTGTGAAAGTCTATACTACCGTGATTTTCTGATGATACCTCAGCAATAATAGTTGTAATACCCATTTGAGAAGCCTCTTCTTCTAATTTTAAAAGACATTTTTCACCTATTTTTTTACCTGTATATTTATCGTCGATAAAATATGAAATACAGGCAGTAGATTTAAAAGTCGAAAACGGACTATACGGACTTAGCTGGCAAAATCCAACTACACAGTTATCATCCATATCCTTAATAGCATAAGAAGGATATCCTTCTGCTCTTTTCAAAAGCATTGGATAAAATTGTTCAGGTAATTTATCTCCTGGAAAAGCAGCAGTTCCATTTTCAATATAAAAATTAAAAATCTTCATAATTTCTTCTTGATGTTCTAAACCCATTTTTTCAAAAATAATATTCATTCAATCACCTCTTAAAATATAAATACTTCCAAACCATAAAAATAATTCCTTCTATATAAATAAAACTATTCTTTAATTAGATAATAACATAATAAATGTTGTAATTTCAATATTCTTATAATTACATTAAAAAAGATATAAAGAGATTAAAGTGGACCCTTTGTCAAGGACACTAGAAAAAA
>NZ_JBJDXL010000145.1:0-5927 GCF_051866655.1 Intestinibacter sp. | reverse complement strand
ATTTTGCATACTCATATATTACATTATTTATAATTAAATTTCAATATAAATACAATATAAAAAAAAATATTTTTTCATATTGTATTTATTATAATTATAATATTTTATATATATATTTGTATACAAAAATAAGGACTAATTTATAAAACTAAATTAATCCTTATTTTACAATGTATATAATCTTAATTAATCTACTATTTTACTTCCGCCTACAAATTCTCTAATTATCGCTGTAGGAGGTATATCAGATAAATCATCTAATTCTACAAAATACTGTAAGAATTTTAAAAGCCTTTTAGCTTCTATATAAGCTTCACTGCTTTTATCAATTTTTTCTAATAGTGGTTTTACGTATGTTTTTAATACAGCTAACTCATATACACAAGCTGTATTAAACATCAAATCAGCTTCTTCTTGATAAGGGAATATATTTTTTTCTTCGCCCCTTCTTACAGAAGGCCAACCCATTATTGTCATCTCTGCTGTATGACCTCTAAACTGATTATCTCTAACTATTCTTCTTATTAATCTCAAATCTGTAGTTGGTATTCTATTATGGTCATCTAAATTTAATTGTGTTAATACACTTAAATAAATTTTAAATTTTTCACTGTCTGGTATTGAAGATGTAAGCAATGGGTTCAATCCATGGATACCTTCTAATATTATAGGTTGATTTTTTTCTATTTTTAGAACTTTTCCTTGTTCGCTTTTACCTGTCATAAAATTATACTTAGGAAGCTGAACCTCTTTTCCTTCTAGTAAATCACTTAAATCCCTATTAAATCTATCCAAATCTATAGCATATATAGATTCATAATCAGGTTTTCCAAATTCATCTAACGGTGTCTTAGCTCTGTCTATAAAATAATCATCTAATGAAATAGATATTGGATTTAAATTATTAACCTTTAAATGAATACATAATCTTGTCGCAAAACTTGTCTTGCCTGATGAAGACGGTGCAGCTATTAAAATTATTCTTTTGTTCTCTTGTTTTATTATATCGGCAATTTGTCCTATCTTTTTTTCATGTAAGGCTTCAACAATTCTTATTATCTCTCCGTATTTTTTTTCTTCTATTATTTTATTTAAAGATAATACTTTATCTACACCCATTAAATCAGACCAATTTTCTGCTTCCTTGTATATATTTGCAAGCTTTGGCTGAGGGATAAATTTTTTAGGAATTTGTTTATTATCCTCACTTGCTGCCATTAAAATTACACCCTTTTGATATTTAAATAAATCATAGGTTTTTATATATCCAGTTGAAGGCATCATATATCCATAAAAATGATCTATATAAGTATTACATCTATAGATTTTTACAGTGTCCTTTTCCTTGTACTTAATCAATTCAGCCTTTTCATATAATCCCATATCTTCAAATATTTTTATAGCTTCCTTTTTCGTATATAATGTCTTTTCTATAGGATAATCTTTTGATATAATTTTATCCATTTTTTGTTTTATATTAGAAATATCTTCATCTGTAAGCTCTCTATTTAGATGTATTTCACAATACACTCCTTTAGATAACGAGTGCTCTATTACAACTCTACTATCCTTAAACAAGCATTTACATGCCATAATAAAAACAAGATTTAGCGTTCTAGTGTACACTCTAAGTCCGTCTGGAGTTTTTGTATCTAAAAATTTTATAGTGCTGTCTTGATTTATATAAGTAGTTAATTCCTTTAATTCATTATCTACTATAGCTAAAGAAATATATCCTGAGTACTCCATTTCAAAATCTTTAGCTATATCTGATAATCTAATTCCCTTTGATGGATCTTCTACAACGTATTTCTTTATCTGTCCATTAATATTTAAATTAATCATAGTCATACCCCTCTTATAAAAAAATCTTATTCTAAAAACTAATAATATAGATTTTCTTATATTATTTATTATTCACATTCACCTATTTATGTACCTAATTAATCTATAAGACTTATGTCATTAAAAGGATATAGTCTTACAAAAACCTTTCCTTCTACATCGCTTACATCTACTAAACCGACTTTATCGTATCTACTGTCTAAGCTAACCTCTCTATTATCACCCAATACAAACAGTTTTCCCTCTGGAACTACTAAATCTATTTCTCCTTCAGTGTACATTCCAGTTTCTAGATAAGGCTCGTCAAGTAAATTTCCATTTACAAAAACTTGACCTCCTGTTATTAAAACCTCGTCGCCTTCAACTCCAATAACTCTCTTAACTAAATCTTTGTTTGAACCGTCTTCTTGTTCTAAATCAGATTTAAATACTATGACATCTCCATTTTCGGGTTGTCCTATTTTATATCCAATTCTATTTATTATTAAGTAGTCATTTTCGTGAAGTGTTGGAAGCATAGAATCGCCTCTAACTAAAGTAGGTTTTATAAATAAAGTTATTACAAATGCTAATATAATAGCAAGTCCAAAAACTTTTATCCATTCAATTATACTGCTTTTTAAGCTTTTATTTTCTTGTTCATTGACTTCCTTTTTACTCATAACACCATCTCCTATTTATTAGTTTAATTGATTTTTAATAATTTATCCTTAATCCCTTTGGATAGTGGTTTTTTAGTACTCCATTTGATTCCTTACCCCATCCTAAAGGTATTCCTTCGACTGCTACAACAACCCAACCACGACTTTGACCTGTATTTATTACATTTCCTCTTAAGTAATCAAATACCTCTTTATCATCTAAACTCAAATTTTGTATATTTTTTATTTGATCTAATTTTAAATAATGTGACAATGCATGCGAAGGCTCAAATCGATTTTTCTTTAACACTCCTAAATGAAGACCATATCTCAATACCTTTATTTTATCTAAGTTTGGACATTCATCTGGAAGTAAATATAGATTTTCTCCTCTCAGCATGTATTTATTATCAAAATCTACGTTTAAATATTTCTTTTCAAAGCTTTTATATTCTTTAATCTCGTTGTTTAGTTTTTTTAATTTCATATCCTTGACTCTACAGTCTTCATCATCTAATTTTTGAATTTTAGCTACGAAATGACCTTCTCCCTTTATCTTATGAGGCCATAACCTCTCCTTTGTTATCAGAACTGCACCTTCAGTTTCTTCTATAAATTCATCTATTACTTCTTCATTTTCCTCTGTTGAAAATGTACAAGTGGAGTATACTAAAATTCCTCCCTTTTTAAGCATCTTATATCCATCTCTTATTATTTCCTTTTGGATAGATTGGCATTCTAGAACCTTGCTATAACTCCAGTCTTCGATTGCAACTGGATCCTTTCTAAACATACCTTCTCCTGAACACGGTGCATCTATTACTATTTTATCAAAGTATCCAGTAAATACCTTTCTAAGCTTTGTAGAATCTGTATTTGTTATTATACAATTTCTAGCTCCAAATCTCTCTAAATTCTCTCCTAGAGCCTTTATTCTAATCGGGTTTATCTCGTTTGATACTAAAATTCCTGTATCGTCTAGTTGAGATAATATATATGTAGATTTTCCTCCTGGGGCTGCACACATATCTAGTACCTTATCCCCTTTTTGTATATCAAGCTTAGGAACTACACTCATAGCTGATGGCTCTTGCAAATAATATGCACCTGCCTCATGAAGAGGATTTTTACCTGGTCTACAGCTACCTTCATCGTAGTAAAATCCTCCCTCTGCCCAAGGAATCTCTTCTAATTCAAATAAATTTAACTCTTTTAATTTTTCCTCGGACATCTTCATCGTATTTAGTCTAAGCCCTGTTGTCCTCTTTTCATTATAGCTATTTATAAATTCTTCGTATTCATCCTTTAATACGACTTTTACATCTTCTAAAAATTTTTCTGGTAAATTAATCAAATTATTTTTCCTTTCTATATATTTTATTCTCGCTAATATTTTATATTCTCGTACTTTATGGCTTTTTTAATTTTAACACTATTTGGGGTATATTTAACAATAAATTTTAATTATCTCCTATGTTTTAGTCTATCAAAAAATCGCTTCTTTGAATATAACATATATTTATTAAGTTTATTTAAATTTACTTTGGCTAAAACTATTATATATAGTATAAAAACTATAATAGTCCATCTATATTCTATCATCAATATAAAATCAAAAATACCATGAAGCAATATTGGAATTAAAAAAGTTAAAAATAAATCCTGTCTTCTCTTGACCTTATTTTTTTCAAACTTATACTTCGATAGATAATATCCCATAGTAATCGCAAACATAATATGTGCAGGAATAGATATACATGCCCTAACAAATGCTATCTCAAATACTGAAAATACTTTTTCATAGCTTACATAAATTATATTTTCGATAGTAGCAAATCCTAGCGATAAAAAAATAGAATATATTATCCCATCTAGCTTCTCATCGTAGGACTCTTCTCTCTTTGCGAAAAAAGTCAATACAATCCCCTTCAATATTTCTTCTGTACAGCCTGCAACTATAAATGCAGTATATATCAAATTTGTCTCGTCTATAAATATATTTTTACTTATTAAAAACTTTTCTATAATTATGGCAAAAAAACTAATTATTATTCCAAAAACAAAGTACTTTAAAAGTACATGTATACTCTCCTTATTGTATTTATCCTTGTAATAAATCCACAATATAAAGCAAATTACTGGTAAAAAAATAAATAAAAAAGTCAACATATAACTATTTCCCTTCTTTAAATTAACTCCTATCAAATATCTTTTCACAAAAAACTGACTCTATTCATAAAATAAATAATAGAATTATCAACAAATACCTAGCGATATATAAAAATATATCGCCAATCTAAAAAAGAAGGTGATTAAATGCAAGACGGTTATTTAACAGTAAACGTTATCGATTCTACTACTAATGCTCCAATGGAGAACGTTACTATAAATATTTACGGACAAAATGAAGATGGCTCAGCCTCTTCTACAGTATATCAAAATTTAAAAACAGATAATTCCGGTCAAATAAATAATCTTCCTCTATCAGCACCAGACTTAGCTTATTCTTTGCAGCCATCAGACGTAAAGCCATATAAAGATTACATCGTAGAAGCGATAAAGGACGGATATGAAACCATTATAATAGACGGAACGCAGCTTTTGCCTGTTGTAAATGCCAGACAATCAATTCCAATGCGACCAAGAGAAAGAAGTAGACTCTCTTATAAAAGACAAAACGAAATAATCTACGATATAGGTCCTCATACCTTATGGGGAGATTATCCACCTAAAATACCAGAAGATAGCTTAAAGCCAATTCCTGCACCGACTGGCTTTGTTGTTTTAGATAATCCTGTAGTTCCCGAATTTATAGTAGTCCACGATGGATTGCCTGAGGATACATCTGCTGAAAATTTTTGGGTTCCATTTAAAACCTATATAAAAAATGTAGCCTCCTCTGAAATATACTCAACATGGCCAGAGCAAACTATTTTCGCCAATGTTATCGCAATTATTTCATTTACATTGAATAGAGTTTTTACTGAATGGTATAGAAATAAAGGGTTTAATTTTACGATTACATCTACAACTAACTACGACCATAAATATATACACAATAGGAATATTTTCGATGAAATATCTGTTGTTGTAGACTCAGTATTCAATACTTTTATAAGAAGACCTCCTACATCTAGACAGCCACTTTTGGCACAGTATTGTGATGGCGTCAGGGTTCAATGTCCTGATCAAATGGCTCAATGGGGAAGTAAGGACTTGGGAGATCAGGGATATAGTTATGAGGATATTTTAAAATATTTTTACGGCGATAATATAGTATTTGCCAATGCTCAAATTGTATCTGGAGTTCCAGTTTCTTATCCTGGTACTTCACTGCAGGTTGGTTCAGAAGGCTCTTATGTTAGAACTATTCAAAATCAATTAAACGCTATCTCTAATTCATATCCTGCAGTGCCAAAGGTTGTTGAAGATGGAGTTTTC
>NZ_JBJDXL010000144.1:0-5969 GCF_051866655.1 Intestinibacter sp. | reverse complement strand
ATAACGTCTTCTGGAGTGTTTCCGTGAACCATGTTCCAGTAGCATGAGCTTACTAAAGGCATGTTAGATATTGTAAAATGTTTAGATAATTGGTCTAAAGTTGCTGTAGTACCAGCTCTTCTAGCACTTGCAACTACTGCAGCTGGTTTGTATTGTAGAGCTGCACTTGATGAGAAGAACAATCTATCCATAAATGAAGTTATCATACCTGATGCAGATGCGTAGTGAACTGGAGATCCGACTATGATTCCGTCTGCTTCCTTTGCTTTAGGAATACATTCGTTTACAGTGTCGTCGAATTTGCATTTTCCTGTTTTTCTGCAGAATCCACATCCCATACATCCTGCGATTGGTTTGTTTCCAACGTGGAATATTTCAGTTTCTATGCCTTCTTCATTTAGTGCTTTAGCGACTACGCTTAAAGCTGTGTAAGTACATCCTTCCTTCTTTGGACTTCCATTTATTAGTAAAACTTTCATAAATTAATACCCCTCCTCGATATGAATTGTTGCTTTTGAAATACAAATATTATTATATCAGTTATTTTATGGAAAATACACGGTTATATAAAAAATAGAAATTTGGGAATAATAAGGATAGAGGATTGCTTTCAAAAAAATTATTTTATCACAAAAAATATTTATTAATCAAAAAAATTACATATACTAAATTATGAGATTAATATTATAAACATAAATAGGAAAATTTAACCTTAAAAACGTTGAGATTTAAGTATTTTTTATCTTTTATATTAAAAATATGTTTTTTCTACAAAAACATTGAATTTTAGTTGTGATTGCTATATAATATCAATGTTAGTTTAGTAATTTTAAACTTTAAGTTTAGAAATAAATAAAAAGAGTTTAACAATATAAGAAAAAAGTTTACTTTTAATAAGAATTTAGAAACTATAAATATGGGAGGCCTAAGCATGGATATTGGGAGTAAGATAAAGAGTATGCGTATGGAAAAGCAGTTAACCCAAGAAGAATTGGCCAACAGATGTGAGCTTTCGAAGGGATTTATATCGCAACTTGAAAACAACCTTACATCTCCATCGATAGCGACTTTGATCGATATTTTGGAGATTTTGGGGACGAATTTGAGGGAATTCTTTAATGAGATAGACCCAGAGAGAATAACTTTTAAAAAGGAAGATATGTTTGAGACAGACGATGAGGAGTTAAAATACCATTTGAAATGGTTGATTCCAAATTCGCAAAAGAATATGATGGAACCGATTATTATAACTTTGCATCCAGGGGGACAATATAAGGAAGAAAAGCCACATGAGGGAGAGGAATTCGGATATGTGATTGCTGGAAATATTTTACTGCACTTGGGTGACAGAGTTAATAAGGTGAAAAAGGGTGAGAGCTTTTATTTCAAGCCTAGAATGAATCATTATATATCAAATCCTGGAAAGACTCAGGCAAGGGTGATATGGGTAAGTACGCCGCCGTCTTTTTAGAGTGATGATGTGACATAATATGAGAAAAATCTATAAATATAGACACAAAAGTGAGAGAAGAGGTGTATAGAAAATTATGGCAAATTCAGAAAATATTATCGAGTTAAAAAATATAACAAAACAATACGACGATCTTGTTGTACTAGATAATTTAAACCTTGATATAAAGAAAAACGAATTTTTAACTTTATTAGGACCTTCAGGATGCGGGAAAACAACTACTTTAAAGATAATAGCTGGTTTTGAGCATGCTGATGTAGGTGAAGTGATGTTTGAAGGGAAAAACGTAAACGACATACCACCTTATCAAAGACAGGTAAATACAGTTTTCCAAAAATATGCATTATTTCCACATATGAACGTGTATGAAAATATAGCTTTTGGGCTAAAAATAAAGAAGATGGATAAAAAAACAATAGACACTAAGGTCAAGGAAATGCTAAAGCTTGTGGCACTTGAAGGCTTCGAGAAGAGATCAGTAGACTCTCTAAGTGGTGGACAACAACAGAGAATCGCCATAGCAAGAGCGCTAGTTAACGAGCCAAAGGTACTTCTTTTAGACGAACCTCTAGGGGCACTTGACTTGAAATTAAGACAAGAAATGCAAAGAGAGCTTAAGAAAATCCAACAAAAATTAGGGATAACTTTCGTATTCGTAACACACGACCAAGAGGAAGCTCTTACAATGTCAGACACAATCGTAGTTATGAACAAAGGTAAAATTCAACAAATGGGTACACCAGAAGACATCTACAACGAACCTAAGAACTCATTTGTAGCGAAATTTATCGGAGAAAGTAATATAATAGATGGAATTATGCTTGAAGACTACAAGGTTAAATTCTGTGATAGAGAATTTGAATGTGTGGACTTCGGATTTGAACAAAACGAAAATATAGAAGTAGTAATAAGACCAGAGGACATCAAGATGGTCGACCCAGAAAAGGGAATGATAAAGGGACTAGTGACATCTGTTGTGTTTAAAGGTGTTCACTATGAAATAACTGTAGAAGAAAACGGAAGAACTTGGTATCTTCACAACACAAAAATGGCAGAAGAAGGAAGTATGCTAGGTATGGACATATACCCTGAAGATATACATATAATGAGAAAGGTAATCGACGAATAATTTATCGAGGTGAATGATAATGAAAAGACAAAAATCTGAATCAAGATTAGCAACTCCTTACGTTATATGGAGTGCGCTTTTTATAGTAATACCTTTAATATTAATAGTTTTCTTCAGTTTCACAACACAAGTAAACGGCAGCTATGTGTTCACATTAGAGCATTTTCAAAAGTTTTTAGCGCCAATGTACTTCAAGGTTGTCAAAAGATCGCTTATTTTGGCGGTTTCATCTACAGTTTTATGTTTAATCGTAGGATATCCAACAGCCTACTTAATCACTAAGGCAAGACCTAGCAGAAGAGGGACACTTATTCTACTTTGCATATTGCCTATGTGGATGAATTTCCTACTTAGAACTTACGCTTGGGCAGCTCTTTTAGGAAAAAACGGATTTATAAATACTCTACTTGGAGCTATAGGCCTTGGACCTATAAATATATTATACACAGACACAGCTGTTTTATTAGGTATGGTTTACAACTTCCTACCATTTATGATACTGCCAATACACACAGCTCTATCAAAAATGGACCAAGATTTAATAAACGCAGCAAAGGACCTTGGAGCAAATGGTGTCCAAGTATTCACAAAGGTAATATTCCCACTTAGCTTACCTGGTGTAGTATCAGGGATTACGATGGTGTTCATGCCAGCAGTATCAACATTCGTAATATCAAAGCTTCTAGGTGGAGGACAATACTACTTAATAGGAAACTTAATCGAACAACAATTCATGTCAGTAGGAGATTGGCATTTTGGATCAGCAATATCAATATTCATGATGATCATAATACTTATCTCTATGGCAATAATGAATAAATACAGCAACGGATCAGACAAGGAAGGCGGTGGATTACTATTATAAAGAAAATTTTTTCAAACGGATATTTATTTTTGGTGTACGTATTTTTATACCTACCAATAGTTACTTTAGCAATATTTTCATTTAATAATTCAAAATCCATGGCTGTCTGGAGCGGTTTTACATTAGATTGGTACCACACTTTATTTGAAAATGAGAGAATGATGACGGCTCTTTACTATACATTGCTGGTTGCAGTTTTGGCGACAATTATATCGACTATAGTTGGAACTATAGCGGCTATCGGGATACACAAAATGAGAAACGGCAGAAAAAAAGATATCCTGCTTAATGTAAACTATCTGCCTGTTTTAAACCCAGATATCGTAACTGGGGTGTCTATGATGACATTGTTTGTGTTCTTAAGTGTAAATTTTGGTATGACTACGATGCTTTTATCTCACTTGGTGTTTGATATACCATATGTAATACTATCTGTTTTACCAAAATTAAAACAATTACCTGCAAATATAGAAGAGGCAGCTCTTGATTTAGGTGCGACACCATGGTACGCACTTAGAAAAATAATTTTACCTCAAATAAAACCAGGTATAATATCTGGGGCGCTTATGGCGTTTACGATGTCTATAGATGATTTTGTAATAAGTTTCTTCACAACAGGAAACGGTGTGACAAACTTATCAATAGAAATTTACTCAATGACAAGAAGAGGTATAAGCCCTGAGATAAACGCGCTTTCTACATTGATGTTTGTCGTAGTTTTAGCATTACTTATAACTTCTAATGTAATTGGAAATAAAAAGGATGCTGTCGAAAACTAGGCTGTGCTAGATGGATGACGATCAGGAAATTGGAATAAAATTAAAAATAATAAATAAATTTTTGATAAATAAGGGAGGTTTCTAATAATGAAGTTAAAAAAATTAGTTGCATTAGCATGTACATTTGTCATGACAGCAAGTATATTAGCTGGATGTGGAGGTTCTAAAAAATCTAGTGAAGTTCTAAACATATACAACGTTGGGGATTATATAGATCCAGATCTAACTAAGAAGTTTACTGAAGAAACAGGAATAGAAGTAGTGTATGAAACTTACGACACTAATGAAGGTATGTACCAAAAATTAAAAAGTGGTTCTTCAAATTACGACTTAATTTTCCCATCAGATTATATGGTAAATAAATTAATAAGTGAAGAAATGGTACAAGAAATAGATTACAACAATATACCAAATTACTCACAAATAATGGATTCTTTCAAACACCCAGCTTACGATCCAGACGACAAATACAGCGTACCTTATTTATGGGGAACTTTTGGTATAATCTACAATACAAAAGTAGTAGATGAAGAAGATACTAAGAGCTGGGATGTATTATGGGATGAAAAATATCAAATTGACGGTCAAGGCCAAGTTTTAATGTTAGACTCAGTTAGAGATACAATGGGAATATCTCTTAAGAGATTAGGTTATTCTATGAATACAGATAATGAAGATGAAATAAATCAAGCAAAAGATGAATTAATAAAACAATTACCATTAGTTCAAGCGTATGTAAATGACGACGGTAAAGATAGAATCGTGGATGAAGATTCAGCGCTTGCAGTAGTTTACTCAGGAGATGCTCTAGTTATGATAAAGGACAATCCTGACCTAGCTTATGCAATACCAGAAGAAGGAACAAATAAGTGGGTAGACGCAATGTGTATACCAACATCTGCTGAAAACAAGGATTATGCAGAACAATTTATTAATTTCATGTTAGACCCTGAAAATGCAAAACAAAATGTAGATTATATCCAATATTCTACACCAAACCAAGGCGCATATGATTTATTAGACGACGAAATGAAGAATTCACCAGTTGCTTATCCAGATGAAAAAACTTTGGAAAAGGCTGAAACTTTCTTAAATCTTACAGATGATGTTTTAAAATTATATGATGACGCTTGGACTGAAATAAAGACTAATTAATTTTGAAAATATAAGTTAAGACTATACAAGCGGAGCTTCAAATTTAGCGAAGCTACAGGTTTTTTATAAAGAGGATGCTTAGAATTAAATTTTTGGGCATCTTTTTTTTTGTGTGTGAACGAAGATCTTTATCAGTGATGCAATTTCTACTAAAGCTTATATATCCATCTCAGAACCATTATACATATATTTAAGGATTTTGTGATAAATATGTATGAAATAAATCTTATAAGGACATAATATAACCAGTAATTTCAATTTAAGTAAATATATTTAATATTAGGGATTTATTTCAATTTAGCATTATGAATTGCCTAAAATTAAGAAAGGAGTACAATATGTTTCGACAAGAACATTCAAATATGTTTAGTTCTAAAAGTATTAAGTCAATGGTGAGTAATTTAAATGTAGAAGAATTGAGTTCTTTAATAGCTTTAGCTCAACAAATATTAAAAAATTTATATAATTTAGGTTTTTATGATGAAACAGATGGAAAAAACAAGATTTTAGAAGGTAGATTTAAAAAAGGTCTTAAATGCCCTAAATGTGGGCATCCAGAGGTAAATAAAA
>NZ_JBJDXL010000143.1:0-5969 GCF_051866655.1 Intestinibacter sp. | reverse complement strand
TTTATAACACATAGGAAATTATATTCATTTTTAAATTTTAGATAAATATAATTTCCGTACATGTGTTTCAAGAAAATCCACATTATAGATTTTTAAAATAAAGATTTTCTTATAAAAAAGAAAAATATATATTTATATGGTTTAAATTTTGAATATATAAGCATACAAAAGAATATATAGAAGTGTTTGTGAGATTGATTTCATATATATTTCATAAAAATAAATATAAAAATAGACATTATTAAATAAAAAATATGTAAAATGCTTCCAAAAAACCTTTGCTATAACTAAAATAACATGCTACAATAATATTAAGAAATATGAGAACGATACCACAAAGAGGAGGAAATATTATGGATTATGGTGTTATAGCTAAAGAAATTTATGAAAAAATAGGTAAAAAAGAAAATATCGTATCAGCAGCTCATTGTGCTACAAGATTAAGACTTGTAATAGCTGACAATTCAAAATGTGACAAAAATGCAATTGAGAGCATAGAAGGAGTAAAAGGTGTATTTGAAGCATCAGGTCAACTACAAATAATACTTGGAACAGGTGTAGTGAACAAAGTTTTTAAAGAGCTAATAGACTTAGCTGGTATAACAGAAGCATCTAAAGAGGAAGCTAAAAAAGCAGCTACTTCAAAGCAAAATATATTTATGAGAGCTATTAAAACTCTTGGAGATGTATTTGTGCCGATTATACCGGCGATCGTAGCAAGCGGTCTTTTGATGGGACTTTTAGAAGGATTATCTAAAGTATGGCCTCAAATGGCAAATTCAGGAACTTATACAGTTATACATTTATTCAGTAATGCAGCATTTGTATTCTTGCCAATATTAATAGCAGTAAGTGCAGCCAAGGTATTCGGAGGAAATATATTCTTAGGAGCAGTTATAGGTATGATTATGATTCATAGCGATTTGCTTAATGCTTGGAGTGTAGCAGGTATGGCTGCATCAGATATTCCAACAGCAAGTGTATGGTTTGGGCTTTATGATATCAATTTAGTAGGTTATCAGGGTCATGTTATTCCAGTAGTAATTGCAGTATGGTTTATGTCTACAATTGAAAAGAAATTACATAAGATTGTACCAGAAATGATAGATTTATTTGTAACACCATTAGTTACAGTATTAGTTACAGGGTATTTAACATTGACAATATTTGGACCAGTTTTTTCAACATTAGAAAATGGAGTACTTGGATTTGTTCAAACATTAATAACATTACCATTTGGTGTGGGAGCATTTTTAGCAGGAGCAGTATATGCACCAACAGTAGTAATAGGAGTTCATCATATGTACAATGCGCTAGAAGCTAGTATGCTTAGTGCGACAGGAGCAAATATTTGGATGCCAATAGCAACTGCAGCTAATGTAGCACAAGGTGCAGCAGCTTTAGCATTTGCACTTAGAACAAAAAATAGAAAAACAAAAGCAATGGCATTGCCAGCATCATTATCAGCATTCTTAGGAATTACAGAACCAGCAATATTCGGTGTAAATATTCGTTTTATGAGACCATTTATAGCAGGTATAATAGGTGGAGCTTGTGGAGCATTAGTAGGATCAGTTTTAAAGGTAAGCGCAACTGCTTATGGAGTAACAGGATTATTTGGCCTTTTAATAACAACTAATACAACTTTACAATACATAATATTAATGGCAGTGGCATTTGGTGTGGCATTTGCAATATCTTGGATTATATTTAAAGAAGATGTAGAAGAAACAAATGAAGAATCAAATAATGAAACAAAGTCAATAGATTCTAAGGAAATAAATAAAACTCAAAAAGTAGAAGAAAGTGAAAAAATAAAATTAGAACAAGGTGAAATATTAAGTCCGATTACAGGTAAGGCAATCCCAATGACAGAAGTAAATGATTCAACTTTTTCAGCAGAATTATTAGGTAAAGGTATGGCAGTAGTTCCTGCAGAAGGTAAGGTATATGCACCAGTAAATGGAAAAGTAGTTACTGTATTTGATACAAAACACGCAATAGGTATAGCATCAGAGGATGGAACAGAAATACTAATACATATAGGAATAAATACAGTTGAGCTTAAAGGAGAACACTTTAAAGCACATATAATTGAAGGACAAGATATAGAAGTAGGACAGCTTTTAATGGAATTTGATATTCCTAAAATAAAGGAAGCGGGATACGATGTAACAACTCCAGTCATAGTAACTAACACTTACGATTATACAAAGGTCGATATGGTTTGCAGTGGAGATGTTAAGCACGGAGATAAGGCTGTTCAATGCACTAAATAGTATAGATATGGAGATGTGGTATTTTGAATAACAAAATTATTGAAAAAAAAATGTTCGAAAAGGTTAGAGAAGCAGAAAAAAATACAAAAATAAATCAAGACCCATATAAATTAGGATTTCATTTAATGCCACCAACTGGCTGGTTAAATGATCCTAATGGATTATGTCAGTTCAAAGGTGTATATCATGTGTTCTTTCAATATTCTCCATTTGATGCAGAAGGAGGAGATAAATTTTGGGGGCATTATGTCTCAAAGGATATGATTTCATGGGAGTATAAGGGTCCTATTATGGGACCGGATACACCTTATGATAAAGATGGTGTTTATTCTGGAAGCACTTTTGTAGAAGATGGAAAAATGTATATATACTATACAGGCAATGTAAAAGAATCAGGAAATCACGATTATATAACATCAGGAAGAGGAGCTAATGTTTTATTAGTTACTTCAGAGGACGGAGAAAATTTCAGTGATAAGCAATTGCTTATCACAAATGAGGACTATCCATCTAATTATACTTGTCATATCAGAGATCCAAAGGTATGGAAAGAGGACGGAGTATATTATATGGTATTAGGTGGAAGAGAAAATATAGATGGAACGGAATTTAGTGATATAGGAAAAGTTCTAGTATATTCTTCAGATGATTTGAAAAATTGGAAGCTTGAAAATGAAATAGCAGGTAAAGAAAGATTCGGTTATATGTGGGAATGTCCAGATATGATAGATTTAAACGGAAGCAAATTTTTATCAATATCACCACAAGGATTAGAATCAGAAGAATTCAAATATCAAAATGTGCATCAATCAGGATATTATCCTCTAGAAGGAGATTTCAGAAAAGAGTATTTCCTGGGGAATTTTGTAGAATGGGATATGGGATTTGATTTCTATGCACCACAAAGCTTTGTTGATGAAAAGGGAAGAGTTATACTGATTGGTTGGATGGGTCTTCCAGATATCGATTATACTAATAAAACACTTGAATACGGATGGCAACATGGATTAACATTACCTAGAGAATTATCTGTAAAGGATGGTATAGTACTTCAAAATCCAATAGAAGAACTGAAGAAAATAAGAAAATCAGAAGAAGAGATAGAATTAAATGAGGAAATTGCTTTAGATGGTTTATATGAATTAGAGTTAAATAGTATCGGTAAAAGCATAGATAAATTAAAAATGATAATTTCGAAAGGTCTAGAAGTATCTTATGACAAAGAAACATCTATTTTAAAAATGGAATTTAAGAATGATATTGGAGCAGGTAGAGATGTAAGAAAGGCTAAGCTTCAAAGCTTAGACAAAATTCATATGTTTGTAGATAAATCATCTATAGAAATATTTGTAAATAATGGTAAAATGGTGCTTACAACTAGATTCTATCCAGAACAATATACACTAGAAATAATTGCTGATGAAAATATAGAATCTAGATTGTGGAATTTAGCACCAGAGGAGATGAAATTTTAATGAAAAAGTTAATAGCAATAGGAGAAGCATTAATCGATTTTATACCTACAGAATCAGGTAAAAAAATTAAAGAGGTAGAAGGATTTAAACCAGCAGTAGGAGGTGCTCCTGCTAATGTATGTGGAGCATTCACTAAGCTTGGCGGCAAATCTCAAATGATAACTCAATTAGGACAAGATCCTTTTGGAGATAAAATAATAGATGAGTTTAAAATGCATAATATAGGATGCGAATATGTTTCTAGAACTACAGAAGCAAATACAAGCTTAGCATTTGTGGCATTAGATGAAAATAAAAATAGAGAGTTTTCTTTTTATAGAAAACCAGGAGCTGATATGCTGCTTTCAGCTGACAAAATAAAAGAAGAATGGTTTGAGGATGTATTTGCGCTTCATTTTTGCTCTGTTTCAATAGGTGATTTCCCTATGAAACAAGCACATGATAAGGCAATTGAATACACATTGAAAAACGGCGGAATAGTGAGCTTTGATTTAAATGTAAGACTTCCTTTATGGGATAGTCCAGATAAATTGAGAGAAGCTATATTTGAAATGATGCCAAAAGCACATATTTTAAAAATTTCCGATGAAGAATTAGAATTTGTTACAGGCGGAACAAATATAGAAGAAGAATTAGAAAAATTATTTATCGGAAATGTAAAGATGATAGTATTTACAAAAGGTGGAGATGGTGCAGAGGTTTATACTAAACAAACAAAGGCATCTGTATCAGGTATAAAGGCTCAAGTAGAGGATACAACTGGAGCAGGAGATGGATTTATAGGTTCTTTCTTATATCAATTATATAGATATGGTGTGACTGAGGATAAATTAGATTCATTACAAAAGGAAGAATTAGAAAGATATTTAGATTTTTCTAATAATTACTGTGCTATTAGTGTAACTAAAAAAGGTGCTATAGCATCTTATCCTACTTTTGAAGAGTTTTGCAAAATAAGATAGCTAGATTTAATACAATTTCATATATTTGAAGTAAAATATAACCCAAAACAATTTTCTCCCTATAGATTTTTATTAGAGTAATCTATAGGGATTTTTTTTATAAAAATTTGTTGACTAAATTGGTCAACAGAACTATACTTTAATTAACCAAATTGGTCAACAGATATAATTTATTAGATATAAATTACATAATGAAGAGGAAGTATTAATAATGAATGAAAAGTTTTTTGATTTACCTAAAGAAAAGCAAAATGCAATAATAAATGGCGCCTTGCATGTTTTTTCTAAATACGAATATAAAAAGGCAACTACGGAGGAAATAGCAAAAGAAGCTGGTATTTCAAAGTCTCTTTTGTTCCATTATTTTGGAAACAAAAAAGGCTTGTACCTATTTTTATATGATTATGCAACTCAAAAATCATATGAGCAAATAAAGGAATTAAAAAATAAAAACGACAATGATTTTTTTAATAAGATAATAGATGGGCAAAACTGTAAGGTTAAAATTTTATTAGAACATCCTGATATAATGATGTTTTTAACTAAAGTTTATTTTGAAGAAAATGAAGAAGTAAAAGAAGAGATAAGAAAAGATTTTATAGATTTAACTGTTGAAACTAAAATTAATTTCTTCAAAGATATTGATTTGAGCAAGTTTAAAGATGATGTTTCACCTAAAAATGTACTGAATATAGTTTTTTGGATGGCGGAAGGATTTATGAAGGATAAAAAATTAGAAGCAGATAAGCCTGTGGATTTAATAAAATTAAATGATGAATATATAGAGCATCTAGAAGTTTTGAGAAAAGCTTTTTATAAGGAGGAATATTTATAATGAATATTATTGAAACAAATAACCTTACGAAGTATTATGGAAAAGCTAAGGGGATAGAAGGAATTAATTTAAAAGTAGAAGAAGGAGACGTATTTGGATTTATAGGTCCAAATGGGGCTGGCAAGAGTACAACTATTCGTACTTTGCTAGGTCTTATAACACCTACTTCAGGAAGTGCAAAAATATTTGGAAAGGAATGCTCAAGAGGAAATAAGGAAATTTTAAAGGACATAGGATATATGCCATCTGAAATGTGGTTTTATCCAAATATGAGAGTTGGTGAATTGATTAAATTATCTGCAAAGCTACAAAAGAAGGATTGTTCAGAAGAAGCTCAGGTACTCTGCAATAGGCTAGAATTAGATGTAAAAAAGAAAATAGAAGATTTATCTCTAGGAAATAGAAAAAAGGTGGGTAT
>NZ_JBJDXL010000142.1:0-6009 GCF_051866655.1 Intestinibacter sp. | reverse complement strand
TATCTAAAAAATTATTTTAATTAAAACACTTTTTTTGATTCTAATAAATCATTTTTTAAATCCCAAAGTTTTTGAGATAAATCAACTTTGAATCTCTTAGGTGAAGAAAGTCTCTTATAAGAGTCCCAGAAAGTATCAAGTTGTGATTTTACATAAGCTTTTATTTCATTTATAGGTTTGTATTCATATTTACATTCTCCATTTATAAATAAAGGCTTATGAAGTTCTTTAACTGAATAATTTTCAAAAGTAAGCTTCTTCCAAGTATATGTAGGGTGGAATACAGTCAGAGGCTTTGTAGTGTCGATTTCTTCGTCTTTTAACATTATTAAATCACTACCAGCATCGTTATTGCTATCGTATATTCTAACTACTTTTTTGTAACCTGGATTATTTATTTTTTCTGGATCCTCAGATACTTTTATCTTAGGTATTAATTCATCACCTTTGAATGAACCTGCTAATTTGTAAACACCACCTAATGATGGAGATTCAGCAGATGTAATTAATTTAGTACCAACACCCCATGAGTTAACAGCTGTGCCTTTTGATTTTAAGTCTGCAATTATGTACTCGTCTAAGTCATTTGAAGCAGTAATTTTTAAATCATGATATCCTGCTTCTTCAAGTCCTTTTTTGACTTCTTTAGAAAGATATTCTAAATCTCCTGAATCGATACGTATACCTGTAGGTTTATATCCTTTTGCTTTTAAGTTATCAAATACTTTAATAGCGTTTGGAAGACCACTCTTTAAGACATTATATGTATCGATTAATAATAAGCAATTATCTGGATATATGTCAGCATAAGCTTGGAAAGCTTCTAATTCAGTATCAAATTTTTGTACCCAGCTATGGGCATGAGTTCCGACAACAGGAATATCAAACATTTTCCCAGCTAATACATTGGCTGTACCAGCGCATCCACCGATAACTGCAGCTCTTGCTCCGTAAGTACCAGCATCTGGTCCTTGAGCTCTTCTTAATCCGAATTCAAGAACAGGATCCCCTTGAGCAGCATAGCAAACTCTAGAAGCTTTAGTTGCTATTAGTGATTGGAAGTTAACTATATTAAGCAAAGCAGTTTCTATCAATTGAGCTTGATATAAAGGTGCTTTTACAGTTATTATTGGTTCACCAGGGAACATTATAGTTCCTTCTTCTACTGCATATATATCTCCTGTAAATTTAAAATCTCTTAGAAAATCCAAAAACCCCTCAGAAAATAGATTTAAACTTCTTAAATAGTTTAAGTCGTCCTCTGAAAAATGCAAATTATTTATATACTCAGCCAGTTGCTCAATACCACAAATAATTGTGTATCCACCGTCGCAAGCGTTTTTTCTAAAAAACATATCAAATACAACTATATCTTCGTGAATGTTTTTTTCGTAATATCCATTCATCATAGTAAGTTGGTATAAATCTGTAAGTAGAGTTAAATTTCGCATTTTTTTTCTCCTTAAATATTTTAATTAGTTATAAAAAACCCTATACATATACTTAAACATAATCTAGCAAAACTTTCAAGTATAAAGTGGTATTAATACATCATAAAATTATTTAAAGTAACTATTAATTATTGCGTAAAAAAAAATGTTATTTTAAAGAGAGGTGGGGAAAAATTAGCAAAATATGGTTTTATATGATAGTTATAGGGATAGTAGGGAGTATTTACTTTGATAATTTACAACAATTAAATACAGTGATTTTAGATGAAGGTTCGAAGGCTATTGAATTTACTATAAGTTTGGCAGCTATAATGTCACTTTGGATGGGAATAATGAATATAGCTAAAGAGTCTGGATTAGTTGATAAAATTGGAGTGAAGATAAATTTTATTTTAAAAAAATTATTCCCACAAATACCTCAAAATCACAAGGCTATGAATTACATAATAATGAATATAATATTAAACATGCTAGGAGCTGGAAATGGAGCTACTTCCTTTGGATTAAAGGCGATGGAGGAGCTACAAACCTTGAATGATAAAAAAGAGAGAGCATCTAATGAAATGGTAATGTTTTTAGTTATAAATATATCATCTATTCAATTGGTACCTTTTACTATGCTTAAGATAAGAGCCGATTTAGGATCTGTTAATCCAAATGAAATAATAATTTCTACATTGGTGGCGACTACAGTATCGACTATAGTAGCAATTGTATCGTGTAAAATTTTTGAAAGGAGGATAAAATAAATGCTCAATAAGATAGCTAATTTAGCCATTCCTATAATTATGCTATTTATAGTTATTTACGGAAAATATAAAAAAGTAGATATATATGAAGCATTTGTAGTAGGAGCAGTTGAAGGATTGAAAACAGCATGGAATATACTACCTTATATAATAGGAATATTTTTAGCTATAGGAATATTTAAATCAGGTAGAGGAATTGAGATGCTTGAATTTATATTTGCACCAGTAGCAAATCTACTTAATATACCAAAGGAATTGATAGGACTTATAATGATGAAGCCTATATCGGGGAGTGGCGCCCTAGGAATGTACTCAGAGCTAGTTCAGAGGGTATCTGTAGATTCTTTATTAGAGAAGATGGGTGCGACTATTGTAGGGGCATCAGAGACAGTATTTTATACTATGGCGATTTACTATGGAAGTCAAAAGATAAAAAAGACTCGTCATACTTTGATTTGTGCGATGCTAAGTCATTTTGCTGGAGTTATAGCTTCTGTTTACATATGTTATTTGTTGTTTGGATAAATATATTCGAATTTGAATTTATTATAAGAAATATAGTATAATTTAAGAATAAATAGTTAAAAATTATAGAATAGGGGACTGATTTTTATGAAAAAATACGATGTAAGTAGAGAAATACATAATCCTTGCGCCAATATATATAACTTTGATATGAATTTTGAAGAAGAGGTTTGTACAGATAATACAGATGAAGCATTGGAAAAATTGATAGGTACAAGTCTTCCTGAATATAAAAAGACAGTTTATGATAACGGTGCCACAATTGAATATGAACTTCTTTTACCTCGTAAGGAAAGATATACTTTTTCTGAAATAAAATAAAAAACCAAATTAATTTTTTTATATGTTGCTTGACAACAAATTTTTTATTTAATAAAATAACCATATAACAATAATAGTTAAAAGCTGTGAAGAGAAGAGTAGATAATTTAATTTTTCTGCAGAGAGCTAGATTAGGTGAAAGCTAGCGTCTAATTGATTATTGAAGATGGCCTTGGAGCTTCTTATCTGAACTTATTTAAGATAAGACGGATGGACTCGTTATTAGTCCACTAAGACATTCAGATTTTTCTGGATAAATTAGGGTGGTAACGCGAATATATACTCGCCCCTATGGGATTCCATAGGAGGCGAGTTTTTTATTTACAGTAAATTTTAAGGAGGAAGTAAAATGAGTAAACCAACTTTTTATATTACAACACCTATATACTATCCAAGTGGTAGATTACATATAGGTCATACTTATACAACAGTTGCAACAGATGCAGTTGCTAGATTTAAACGTTTCTGTGGATACGATGTAAGATTCTTAACAGGTACAGATGAACACGGTGAAAAAATACAAAAGAAGGCTAGAGAAGCAGGTATGACAGAAATGGAATACCTAGATGGAATGATAGCTGATATCAAGAAATTATGGAAAACTATGGATATATCTTATGATGATTTCATAAGAACAACTGAACCAAGACATAAAGATGTAATCCAAAAAATATTCACTAAATTATATGAACAAGGTGATATATACAAGGGTGAATACGAAGGTAGATACTGTACTCCATGTGAAAGTTTCTGGACTGAATCTCAATTAGTAGATGGAACTAAATGTCCAGACTGCGGTAGAGAAACTTACGTAGCAAAGGAAGAAGCTTATTTCTTCAAGCTATCTAAATACGAAGATAGAATAAAAGAATTATTCAAAAATCCTAACTACTGTTTCCCAGAAGCTAGAGCTAATGAAATGGTAGCTAACTTCTTAGAACCAGGTCTAGAAGATCTATGTGTAACTAGAACTTCTTTTGACTGGGGTATAAAAGTTCCTTTCGATGAAAAACACGTTATATATGTTTGGGTTGATGCATTGTGTAACTATATAAGTGCATTAGGATATATGACTGAAGATGATTCATTATTTAAGAAATATTGGCCAGCAAATATACAAGTTGTAGGTAAAGAAATCATAAGATTCCATACAATTATATGGCCTGCATTATTAATGGCATTAGATTTACCAGTATCTGAACAAGTATTTGGACATGGATGGATATTATTCGCTAATGACAAGATGAGTAAATCAAAAGGAAATATAGTTTATCCAGAACAAATGATAGAAAGATATGGAATAGATACATTAAAATATTATCTATTAAGAGAATTCGCATTTGGTCAAGACGGAAGCTACACTCACAGAAACTTCGTAACAAGAATAAATACAGACTTAGCTAACGATCTAGGAAATCTAGTAAGTAGAACTATAGCTATGGTTGAAAAATACAACGGTGGAATAATACCAGAACCAAAAGTAGCTACTGAATTCGACGAAGCATTAAAAGAACAAGCTAAGCTTTCAAGACAAGTATTTGAAGAACAAATGAATAAAATGCAATTCCATGAGGCTTTAGAAGGTGTATGGAAATTAATAAGAAGAACTAATAAATACATCGATGAAACTGCTCCTTGGGTACTTGCAAAAGACGAAAGCAAAAAAGACGTATTAGATACAGTTTTATATAATTTATGTGAATCAATAAGAATATTCTCTACATTAATAAACCCAATAATGAACACTACAGCTAACAAAATCTATGAACAAATGGGAATAAAAGGTGTAGAAGAATTAACTAACTGGGAAAGTACAGCTACATTTGGCTTAATAAAACCAGGTACAAAAGTAACTAAAGGTGAAATATTATTCCAAAGATTAGATATAGACAAAGAAGTTGCTGAGCTTGAAGAATTATTTGCAGAAAAGAAAGATGAACCTGCTCAAGAAGAAGCTCCACTTGAACATAAAGAACAAATTACTATAGATGATTTAGATAAAGTAGAGCTTAGAATAGGTAAAGTTTTAAGCTGTGAAAAACATCCAAAGGCTGACAAGCTTTTAGTATTCCAAATTAAGGTTGGATCAGAAACTAGACAAATAGTATCAGGTCTTGCAAAACACTACAAACCAGAAGAATTAGTTGGAAAAGAATTAATAGTAGTTTGCAACTTAAAACCAACTAAATTAAGAGGTGTAGAATCTCAAGGTATGATATTAGTAGCTGGTGATGATGGAGAACCATACAAAATACCATTTACTGATGGAGCAAAAGACGGCTGCATAGTTTGCTAAGGAGATAGACATTATGTTATTTGACTCACATGCACATTTAAATGACGAAAGATTTGATGAAGATAGAGAGGCGTTAATCGCTTCTCTTAATGAAAAAGGTGTCGATTTAGTCGTAAATCCAGGAGCTTGTATGAAGACTTCCTTTGAAAGTGTAGATCTTGCTAACAAGTACGACTTCATATATGCTGCAGTAGGTGTTCATCCACATGATGTAGTGGATTTAACTGAAGCAGATATGGATACTTTGAAAAAATTAGCGACAGAAAACGAAAAGGTCGTAGCAATAGGTGAAATAGGTCTAGATTACTATTACGATGGAGATTACAAAGAGCTTCAAAAGAAATGGTTTAAAAGACAAATTGAACTAGCTAATGAACTAAAGTTACCAATAATAATCCATGATAGAGACGCACATGGAGATACATTTGATATTATAAAATCAACAAAGGCTCCTGAAACAGGCTGCGTACTTCATTGCTACAGCGGTAATGTAGAATTAGCTAGAGAATACGTCAAAATGGGATGTTACATCTCTATATCAGGAACTGTAACATTTAAAAACAATAAGAAAACAAAAGAAGTAGTAAGGGAAATACCTCTAGATAGACTGTTCATAGAAACTGATTCACCATATATGGCGCCAACGCCACATAGAGGAAAAAGAAAT
>NZ_JBJDXL010000141.1:0-6025 GCF_051866655.1 Intestinibacter sp. | reverse complement strand
CGCAATTGCTTTAATTCCAGTTGCAAAAAAGGATAATATAATCGATAAAATACAACTTATAGAAATCTCAGATTACATACTAGAAGTCCCACGAGCATTTATTATAAAGAAAAAATCACATTTATCGACTGTAGCTAAAAACTTTTTAAAATACCATGGTATTGAATTTTCTTGATACAAATTAAAACCCCTAGATATTATTAATATAAAATAATACTTAGGGGCAATTTGATATTCTATTCTAAACACGAATTTATAAATTCTACCGACACATCCATTCTAACTGCTGTTTCTTCTATAGAAAGCCCACTTTGAATAAATCTTTTTACGACCATCTTTATATTTTCTCCAACTTCAATTACATGCATATCAGGATCATAAAAACGCACAACTCTCTGTCCCCAGCTATGCTCAATCAACTCATGGACAAATACAATATCTTTAAATTTATTTAGTTTTTCAATGAATTTATCCATATCATCCTCTTCAAAATACAGTTCCATCGAGTTATTGTTAAAAACAATTTGTTCTTCATCTTTATTTATAAATTTTTTCCATGTTTCAAGTGTTTGTAACACAACTCCACCAGTTAAGGTTACATTTGCTCCAAAGTCGGCTATAATATCTAATCCCAAAACATCTTGATAAAATTTCTTAGATTTTTCTAAATCTGAAACTGCAATTAAAGTACTTGTAAATTTCAAACTTTGTCACCTACCTTATATGAAAAATTATTTTCTTATATTGTAACTATATTATGTTTCTAATTATAAAAACCAATATATCTTCGTATTATCATCACATATAAAACCTTCCCATTTTTTAGTATTTAATATATCAATGATATCACTTTCTTCTTTTGCAAGAAATAGATTTATAAAAGAATCAAATACACTTAAAAACGCAAAATCCAAATTATCATCATATATCATTACTTCACGATACTCTTCACATAATTTACATATCTCTATACAATTTGCTTCATTAACTTCTAGTGTTTTGTTTACATCAAAAATTGGATTTGAAAAACTAATTTTTTTAGCTCCTTTAGAAGTAAGAACATCTACAAAATCTTTAATTAAAAATATAGACAAATTATCTTCTATAGGATAGTATTCATCCTCATTTAAATTAATTTTATCAGCTAAAAACTGATTCCTATATTCTTCTTTTAGAGCAGCTATAGAAGTGACTAATCCCCATGCAAGCTCACCGTAATCTTTAAATTTACTTTTTTTCATAATTTCTTGCCAAGTAACAGGCTTTCCACATTGCTTAATTTGGTCTAAAGTTGGAAATACATGCTCATATTCATATTTTCTATTAGACTTTGTCCAATTTAGTGGCATACTTATGAACGGGCTTAAAATTATAGCTGCTGCTTTAAAATGTTCTGGCAGTTGACTTTTAATTGGTTTATCATATTCAAACCATATATATTCCACTATTTCATCACTCCTCTTACACTATCTAGTTAAATTATATCATTATTTAAGTAAAAAAATAGAAACCTCAAGTACAACCTCAAGGTTTCTATAAGTCATAATATTAATTTTATAGGATCTTAATTTCAAAATTAATCAGCGTAAAATAGATTCTAGCCTACTTCACATCGCTATCTATACAAAATCTTATAAACAAGCCTTTAACACTTCTAATCCTTTATTTATTTCGTCCATTGTTATCACAAGTGGAGGTAATAATCTAACTACATGTTCTCCAGCTGTTAAAACTAATAATCCTTTTTCTGCAGCTGCTTTTTCTACATCAGCAGATTTTCCTTTTATTTCAACACCTATCATTAGACCTTTTCCTCTGACATCAACTATTTCATCTAAATTCCAAGATTTTATAGTATCCATCATATATTGACCTTTTTTAGCTACATCGTCTAAGAATTCTGGTTTAGCTAATTGATCTAAAACTACATTTGCAGCTGCCATAGCTAACGCATTTCCACCAAATGTTGTACCATGATCTCCAGGAACTAAAACATTTGATACCTTTTCTCCTGCTAATATTCCACCAACTGGAATACCACCTGCTAATCCTTTAGCCATTGTTACTAGGTCTGGTTTTATATCGAAGTTTTGGAATCCAAATAATTTACCAGTTCTACCCATACCAGCTTGTACTTCGTCACATATTACTATGATGTCTTTTTCTTGACATAATTTAACTGCTTCTTCTATGAATTCTTTGTCAACTGGATAAACTCCACCTTCACCTTGAACTGCTTCAAATATGAATGCACATATAGTTTCATCCTTTAATGCTTCTTTAAATGCTTCTATATCGTTTTTATCTACATATTTGTATCCAGTTGGTAGTGGATAGAAATATTTGTGGTAAGCTTCTTTACCAGTAGCCATTAATGATGCCATTGTTCTACCGTGGAAAGATTTATTTAAACTTAAAACAGTACCTCTATCTCCACCGTATTTTATGTCACTGTATTTTCTAGCTATTTTCATAGCACCTTCATTTGCTTCTGTACCTGAGTTACAGAAAAATGCTTTGTCGTATCCACTTAATTTTATTATTTTTTCCCCTGCATTTACATGTGGTTCATTGAAGAATATGTTTGAGCTGTGAAGTAATTTTGCAGCTTGTTCTTGTATAGCCTTAGTTAGCTCTGGATGATCGTATCCTAAAGCAGAAACACCTATTCCACTAGTAAAATCTACGTATTCTTTTCCATCTATATCTGTTACAGTAGCTCCTTGACCTTTATCTATAACAACAGGTACTTGAGCGTAAGTTTTCATAAAATTCGCGTCCCATTTATCTTGTATTTTTTGAGTTTTTGGTGTTAATTCCATTTAAAACATCTCCCTTTTTTCAATATATTAATTATTATCCCTAAATTCGCTAAAATATCTTTCTATTAAACACTGTAAAAATTAATCTATTAAAGTTCCTACCCCTGCATCTGTAAATAATTCAGTTAGAAGTGAATGTCTAACTCTACCATCTAAGATATGAACTTTTTTAACACCTTGATTTAAGGCATCTATACAACTATTTATTTTTGGAATCATTCCGCCTGTTATAACTCCATTTTCAAATAGTATCGGTAAGTCTTCTTTATATACATGAGATATTAAGCTATCATCCATTGAAGGCTCTTCTAATAAACCTGGTACATCTGTTAAAAGAATGTATTTTTCTGCTTTAAGTGCTCCTGCTATTGCAGAACCAGCTATATCTCCATTTATATTGTAAACTTGACCTTCTTTATCAGCTCCTATTGTAGCTATCATAGAAATATATCCAGCATCAAGATTATCTCTTATTATTTGTGGGTTTACTTCAACTATTTTTCCTACATATCCTAAGTCTTCTTTTGTTGGTTCACAAACTAACATGTTTCCATCTATACCACAAAGACCTACTGCTTTTCCACCTCTTTGGTTTATTTTTGAAACTAATTCTTTGTTAACCTTTCCTGCAAGAACCATTTGTACAACTTCCATTGTATCTTCATCTGTGTATCTTAATCCATTTACAAATTCACTTTGTATTTTTAATCTGTCTAACATTTTGTTTATTTCTGGTCCTCCACCATGAACCACAACTATGTTTATTCCAACATAACTCATAAGAATTATATCTTCCATAACAGATTCTTTTAATCTTTCGTTTTTCATTGCGTTTCCACCATATTTTATTACCATAGTTTTTCCACTATGCTTTTCAATATATGGCAGCATCTCGATTAACATTTTTGCTTTGTCATCATTAAATTTCATAACTATTCATCCCCAATTTCGACTTTATATTTTTAGTTATCTAACTTCTATAACTACCATTAATTCTAACATATTCGTAAGTTAAATCACATCCCCAAGCGTTGGCTCTTTCGTCCCCCATTTGAAGATCTACTATTATAGTTACTTCATCATCTTCCAATATACTTCTTGCTTTCTTTTCGTTAAATTGTAATGGTTCACCATCTTTGCAAACTTCTATATATCCTTTTTTACTTTCAAATATTATATCTATCTTATTAGGATCAAATTCAGAGCCTTCACATCCGATAGCACATAAAATTCTTCCCCAGTTGGCATCTGCACCAAATACTGCTGCTTTGACCATAGTAGAAGTTATTACTGCTTTTGATAATCTAGCTGCAGTTTCTTCTGTTTTAGCTCCTTCTACAACACATTCTATAAGCTTTGTAGCACCTTCTCCATCTCTAGCAACTAATTTAGCAAGCTCTGTGCATATATAAACTAGTGCTTGTAAAAATGTATCGTAATTTCTATCCTTTTCAGTTATTTTAGTATTTCCAGCTTTTCCATTTGCTAGAACTATCGCCATGTCGTTTGTACTTGTTTGACCATCGACACTTATTCTATTGAAGCTTTTATTTGTAGCATATCTCAATGCTTCTTGTAATAAGCCTTGATCTATATCTATATCTGATGTTATAAAGGCAAGTACTGTTCCCATATTTGGATGTATCATTCCTGAACCCTTAGCCATTCCACCTACAATAACTTTTTTACCATCTATATCAATTGATACTGTTATTTCTTTTTTAATCATGTCAGTTGTCATTATACCTTCTCTAGCAGCCATATGCCCTCTTTTACTAAGCTGACTAGCTAATTCACCGACATTAGCTTCTATTAAATCTATTTTTAATGGTTCTCCTATAACTCCTGTAGATGCAACTAAAACATCTTCTTCCTTTAAGTTTAATACTTCAGCAGTTGCCTTTGCCATTCTGAAGGCATGATTTAATCCTTCCTTGCCATTAAAAGTATTTGCATTTGCACTGTTTATAATTATTGCTTGAGCCTTTCCATCTTGTATATGTTCACTTGTAACATATATTGGATTTGCTTTTATTTTATTCTGAGTGAATACTGCAGCTGCGTTGCACATTGTATCTGAATATACAAGTGCTATATCTTTTTTTTCTACGTTTCTTCTAAGACCTACATGCATTCCAGATGCTGTAAATCCTTTTGCAGCTGTAACTCCACCTTTAATGATTTCCATCAATGTTCCTGTCCTCCTTATTTTTATTTACTAAAAGGCTGTTGCCATTGTGCTTAGACCTTCACATTCATCGAATCCAAGCATTAAGTTCATATTTTGTATAGCTTGCCCAGCTGAACCCTTAACCATATTATCTATTGTTGAACAAATAATTATTTTTGATTTGTTTTCATGTACAGATATAGCACATTTATTTGATAATCTAACATGTTTCACTGTTGCTACTTGTCCTAATGGTAAAACATCTACAAATGGTTTATCTTTATAAAAATCAGCTAATTCACTTTGTATCTTTTCTACTGTAACACCTTCAGCCTTTTCACAGTAAATAGTTGATAATATTCCTCTATTCATTGGTGATAGAATTGGAGTAAATATTATTTCTACTGGTTCTCCAGCTGCATCAGTTAGATTTTGTTCTATTTCTGGAGTATGTCTGTGGTTTCCTATTTTATAAGGAGCCATATTTTCGTTTATTTCTGGATAATGACTAAGTAATGAAAGTCCTCTACCAGCTCCAGTTACTCCTGATTTTGAATCTGCTACTATACCTTCCTTTTTTATTAATTTAGATTTTAATAATGGCATAAGAGGTAATGATATACTAGTTACATAGCATCCTGGATTAGCTACAACTCTTGCACTTTTTATTTCGTCTTTATAATGTTCACAAAGACCATATGCAGCCTCTTCATGTAATTTTTTATCTATGAAAGATACATTATACCATTCTTTATAGATTTCTTCATCCTTTAATCTAAAATCTGCACCTAAATCTACAACTTTTTTTCCTTCTTTAACTGCCTGTTGTACAAATTCTTGGCTAACTCCATGTGGTAAAGCTGTAAATATAAAATCACTATTTTTTATTACATCTTCATTATTCATACATTTCATATCATTCCCTATACCTACACTTGGATAAACCTCTGTTATACTTTTATCTACAAAAGAGTTTGATCCTATAGCAGATACTTCTGCTTTTGGATGTGCATTTAATAATCTTATTAATTCT